>JBAXYW010000028.1:0-17515 GCA_041670605.1 Lentisphaeria bacterium | reverse complement strand
AACTCTTGTTTCACGAGTCAATCATCCAAATATCCGCCTTCTGATTGATTCCTTCCATTTTCTTACCGATGATCTCGACACAGAAGCCTTTGTTTGGAGTTTGCCGCTGATCACTCATGTTCATGTTGCGACAGTCCCAAACAGACGAGTGCCCGGTTTCGAAGAATGCGCCCTGACGGAATTTCTGGAAATCCTCAAAAAGGGAGGCTATCGCGGACGAATATCGTTTGAAGGAAGCATTGATGACATCAAAACAGACGCCAGAAAATGCCTTGATTATCTTCGTAACAGCTGGAATGCCCTGGGGTAGACTGACGTCCACACCCTTTGGAAGTTGTAAGTAGAATGTTGAGTTTTTGCTTCGGCAGTTTCTGTGTTTCCTGATGGCTCTTCTGTGTGATCCGGCTGAATATGCTTGGCATGCCGGTATTCTACGTTTTCATGATCCGCCGGCATTGGGGACGGAACCCTTTGACCCGAAAACGACTGAACGCATTTCCAGGGAAAGAATTATTTTTTTCTGTTTTTTGTCAAATTAAACGCAAATTCGGCAATAATTCGTCGATATGTGTGAGGTCGTGTTGACCAATTCAATCTCGCTGGACTTCATCAGCAACAGGTTGTTTTTTTTTCTCCTCGTCGGCATTAGCGGGAACGATCATTCGGTCACTCTGCTTTTCAGTGACGATTTCGTCATCATTCTCAAAACACTACTCAAATTTATTCTAGGTCAGATTTTGATCAAGCGTGTTTTTTCGGGCATAAAATACCAGTAGACCAAGCGGACATCATGGGAGAATTCTCCCTCTTTATCATTTGTATACGTGATCGCTCCGTCCGGATGGTGGGTGATTCGTTCCAGCCCAAAACGAAATTCCGAGGCAAAATTCAAGGATGCATACGAGATTTTCACCTCGGCATGCCAGCCGGAGTCTGTGGCGGGATAGTCTCGCTTTAAAATTTCCATTTTTTCTCTTGGTTTCCGCATACAATTGGCATCCATGAAGAACAATTGCACTGTTTCCGGGTTTTCAGTATTTCCATCAAAATCCAAATAGAAGACAAGGAATTCGGAATCCATGTCAAAGGACCAGTGGATTCCATTGCTTCCGTATGTTTTCCCTGGTCCGGCGGGATTTCTATCGGCAGGGAAGCAAAGCAAGGTTCTTAGATCTTTTCCCTGAGCGGCGAGCGCCCGAACTGCAGGGAGATCCTTCAGCAATACCTCACGCAAAAGATCCGTACGCCATGCAAGTTTTGCAGGGAAGTATTTATAAACTTCCGCTTCGGAATGATAGCCCAGGCGGGCATCCTGTTGGCAAAGTTCGGCCAGCCGCAGGCTGCCGGAAATCTCTTCCTGGATAATTTTTTCCATCCCATCCAGTAATAATTTTGCTGATTGCGTAGCGGTCAACAATGCCTTGCGCAAAGCATAAAAAGTCAGGATATTAACTCCAGAATGCAACTGAATATCCAGCGCTTCCGCCAAGGTAAAATCGAGTTCGTGATGCGTCTGGGGCACCTTCCCCAGCTCTGCCATTCCCTCCTGCCATTTTTGCGCCATGGAACGGGTCTGTTCAACCAGTTCGTTCAGTTCAAATTGGGTCATACATTCCCCGATTGCATCTCCCGCCGGGAGAATGTCTGGTTTCCAGGAACGGGTTAGCGCAGAGTTGACTGGCTTCAGATAAAGCGGCCAGACTGAGCCATCGTGCATCGGGCCATAATACTGGAACATATTGTCCAACGGATAATAACTGTAGCTTTCCGTAAATAATTTCCAGGCGTTGAGAATATGCTGGTAGTCCTTGCCCCAGGCGGGTTTTGCCAAGCTTATTAAAAAATCCTCTTCTGTAGAGCTGAAATCCTCGTAAGCCAGTTTGCCTGCTGCTTCATTCATCAGTCCCGGATAATTCCCAAAATACCAACACTGAATGGTATGATGAACACCGAGGCGCTTCATTGCTTTATATTTGCGGTAAAGCATCGCCGGGATGGGAATATATGGGACTGTTGCCAGTTCATGGGAACAGGCCACCTGAAGTTTCGCGGCAAGATCGCAATGCCCTTTAGTAGCCATCGCCATGCGCCCGAAACGATCAGAAGGTCCTGTTTGTGAGAGCCAGTAGTCTCCTCCGACGCGTATCTTGCCTGCCTGTTCCTTTGTAAGACCCGATTCAAAGTTGAAGGCCAGGACAATCTCGTCGCTTAGTTCATTCGGGATCTGATAAATCCAGTCGGAATACTGTGCCATTGCTGCCATATAGAGCCAGCTGATAAATCCTGCTTCAGGGTTTGCGTCCTTCATCCCTTGCTTCATCGGCTCTAAAACCATGCGTGCAACTTCACTGACTGAAAGTTTGCAATCTTTGCAGGTTAATGAACCGTCGCCAAACACATCGATTCCGCTCAGGCAGGAGGTCAGTCGTTCCCCGTGGGAAATGGTGATCATCCCTCCCAGATGCGGCACTTGTGTGAAAAGATAATTTGTCGATTCATACAGATACTTCTGCGCCGTTTCCGAATTCGGGCAGAAACTGTTCATTTCAAGGCCCCAGTCTTCGGCGGAATAATAGGTGCCAAGCAGTTCTTCGTATCCCCTCGGAACAGGATTATGATAGGTCACTGACCAGAAGATAGGCTCGATGCAGAAAGTCCAGATTTTGATGCCATAGCGGCGGCATTTTTCTACTGTGTCCCGAAGTTTTGCAATACGGCGCGTCGCTTCCGGTGGGGCTTTCCTGATAGAGGTTTCGCAGATTTCCTTGAACTCAACGGTCAGCCATAGGCCGTTCACTCCTTCATGAGCCAAACGGCTCAGATATTCCTCCGGGTAATAATCGATATCATTGATCAGTTCGTCAATATTGAACGGCGGGCGTTTGATGGGCCCGAAAAAACAGCGGGAAATCCGGTTTTTCAACCAGGGCGTGCGTTCAACGGTCTCCTTTTTCAGATAAGGCGAACCTGCAATGAGATCCCGCAGATAATAGATGCCTCGCCGGATGCCCTCGGTATCTCCGGATTCAAGAACAATCCCTTCACCGATTGTCATGCGGTAAGCTTCTGTTTTCAGACCGGACGCCTTTCGCACCGTCACCGTGATTGAATTCCCGACAATACCCGCTTCTTCGGCAAAACGGTTGAAATCAAAAATCGCAGTCTCTACCAATTTTTCGGTATCGGGAAACTGGAAATCGAGTTTTACGCCTCTTGTTACATCGAGTTGATCCCTTGCGCAGCCGCGTGACAGTTCCCAGTTCGGGAAAAAGGCTTCGTGTTTTTTCAATAATTCCACAAAGGCCGGTTCGCCTTGCGGAAAAGGTGGCATCTTATTCATCGCAGTCTTCGTTGTTTACCCGCAAAACTTAAAAAACATTCAAACGATTCGCTTTTTCGGGCTTACACGGCGCCGAGTCGCTCCAGCAGTTTTCTGCCGTTATTGTAGAAGAAGTCTTCAGCATGGGGTGCGAAGAATGGTTCTTTCATCAGCTCGCTCCAACGTTCCACGAAAGGGCCTGCATTTCCACCCGTATCAGAGGCAAACAGGAAACGCTCCCACGGCAGACGCCCCGGATGCAGGCGGTCGATCAGATTATATGCCTCATAACCGAGGCCACAGGAGAAATCGATATAAATGTTTTCAAACATAAAAGACATATCCAGTGCCTCCAAAGTCCAGGGATAAGCCGTATGGGCAATAATGAACGTGACATCGGGGAACATGCGAGCGGGCTGATCCAGCAAAACCGGCTGACCGAATTTTGCATTCATTCCCGCCATACGGTTGACCTTTGCCCCAAGTTGCGGGCGGACACCCAGCATTCCCATGTGAAGAATCACGCCCATTTTCAAATCATTGAGTTTTTCCCAGACGGGATAGATCATCGGATCGTCCGGCGAAAAGCCATGCCCCGGCCACATTTTGACAAAACGAACCCCTTTGTCGTAATATCGGTCGATCTGAGTCTGCGCTTCCATCACGTTGCGTGGTTCAATATACGCCGCCATGATAAAACGCTTCGGGTGACGACAAACCAGCTTCCAGGACTCTTCATTGGTACCGGTTAAATTCAGCAATGTATAACGGGGATGATCCGGCGTCGCCATTACCACGGACTTCTCAACGCCATATTTGTCCATGTCCTCAAGAATTTTCTCCTCAGGAACAAGATTCGGTAAATAGTGAATGTGAAAATCAATAAACATTTTTTTCAAACCTTAGAAAGTTACGATTATACCCCATGATGAACAAGGTTTCCAAAACGATCTCCGACAGTAAAGATTATCAGTTTGGAGACGTCTTCGATTCCGAGAGTGCCGACGTGCCCGTCAATGAACAGTGTATTTGCTCTACCGGAATGTCGCAAGCCAAGCGCTTCTTTTGTAAAGACATGCTCTGATACACTGGAAATCCAGCCGTTGATCAGATAATATTGCGAGCCTTGCGTAGAATTGCCTACTGTACCCGTCAAAATAGAATCCGCTAAAACCGGAATGCCGGAAACAGAAATTTTAAGTTGTCTCCCATTATTTTCGTCATAAATATTGATAAACCTCATTCCGGCGATGACTTGAATCTTTATCAATTTCAGGTCGTTGGCAGTACCTGAACGGTTGATTGTACCGTAAATTTCATTTCCATTTATCGGTGGTTTCCCTGCCGGGCAAAAAACCGCTTTACGCGTTTTCA
The DNA here is from genome assembly GCA_041670605.1 of Lentisphaeria bacterium. Taxonomy (GTDB): domain Bacteria; phylum Verrucomicrobiota; class Lentisphaeria; order Oligosphaerales; family Oligosphaeraceae; genus JAQVUB01. The sequence continues at coordinate 12,822 of JBAXYW010000028.1, read as the reverse complement.
GAACCTCTTCAGGTCTGCTATTTTCTGTAATTGCCAGGTAATTTCCAGGCAACAATGGCCCGAGCCAACTTGTCGAATTGTTGGCATTTATTGTTACGACCAAACCCTCGTGGTCATCCGCATACATCAGAATAGCGATGCCGCATTGCTTCAGATTGCCAACGCATAATGCGGTTTTCGCCTTCTCTCTCGACTTGTTTAAAGCGGGCAGCAACAGCGATGCCAAAATTGCAATAATGGCAATCACGACGAGGAGTTCAATTAAGGTGAAACATTTGCGCATTTTTATCTCCTTTCTGCGATAAAGTGTCAATTTTGCAATCCTTTTTCATTCGTTATTTTTTCTGAAACTGTTCGGCGACCTCTTGTTCTGTGAGGTGGTGTCCGTAGTAGCGGACGCCGCGGAGCAGTCCTTTGTAAAGCGCCTGACGGTTGTAATGGTGAGTGCCGAGGAAGACGCTAGCGCCACCATCGCTATATTCCAGCTGCTTGACATGCAGCATCGGTCCCTCTTCGCGTTCGACTTTGACTCCGTCCACATAAAGATCAGTAATCATTTCTTTCCAGGTGAAGACGAGATGGTGCCATTTGTCGTATTCGACGTTTCCGCCGCTCATATGGTCAATCTTTGCAAAATCAAAGATTGAGACATTCCAGCGTCCATTCCGGATGCCGAGTTTGATCCACTGGTTGGTCATCAGGATCTGATACGGTACGCCGCTGAAAGAAGCATCCGGTTTCGCCCAGCATTCAAAGGTCCCTTCTGTGACCGGGTCCTGCAAAGTCGAAATAGGATAATGGACATACGAACCTTCCCCGTTGAATTTTAATGCGTTGCCATCATAAACGGCGCCGAGAATTATTCCAGTGTTCCCTTTGCCGGAAGCATCCACGGCAATATCCCCGTCCTTTTTCGAGAAATCACAGTCGAGATGAAGGCCGTGATTGGGATTCAGCTCAGCAAAAAAACCGCCTTTCCTCCTGATTGGCTCGGCATTCAGCGGTGTGTCGTCAAAATGGACGTTATCAAGATCGACGACACAGATTTCGCCAGAAGGCACTGTCACGGTGAACTGATTCCCATTCTGCAGAACTTGCTGATGGAGACGAACTTCCTTCACTATTGTTGCTGCGGGAGCAGTGATCGTAACTACCGAAGCATATGTTGAGTCGACTTCTTCTTTTGAGCGGAAAGGATCTTTGTAAACGCCGCGATGGTTGAAAAGAATCAGTTTCCACTGTTGGCCGGACATCTTGTTGAACATAAAATGGATATCCCCGGAAACCTGAACCGGGCAGACTTCGGACTGGAGCTTTTCCAGGAAGCTGGGAATTAGTGCCAGCGGCTGTTTCTTATCTTTCATATTGAGGAGGTAATAAGGCGTCATGAAAAGAACGTTTCCTTTTCCATAAGCGTTCTTAACCAGCAACGGAACGCCGTTGGCAGATGTTGCAATGATTTCTCCCTTGATCTCATCTAATTTGCAGAGCTTCATCTCGCCATCCTGATGCCAATCGTCGGAAGCTTTCACGCCGGAAAACGCAAGGTCTGCAAAGAATTTTTTATCTTGTGCGGCGTTGATAATGAGTGTACCGCCGAGTTCGACGTATTTTTTAAGATTATCAGACAGCTCCTGGCTGTAACGGATGTCGCCGATCAGAAAAATTACCGGGTATTTCCCGAGTTCTGCCATAGTAACGGTGCCTGACGGCGGATTGGCGAAGAAGATGTCATAGATATCACCGAGTTTGGAATTTGCCAGCCCCCAGCCCTTTTCAAGCTGCGAAGCTCTGTCACCGCTGCGGGCAATCGAAAGGTCGAAGCTACGGTTGACGTGCTGGAACATATAATCGCCATCTTGGAATGGATGCATATACCAGACGTTCCAGACCGGGCCTCGTTTCCAATCCCAGTTCCCGTGGAAATAATCCGCCAGAAGAAGGATGGGGGCATAATGATCGCCGCGTTTTCCTTCCGGTTTCGCGCACCAGTCATACATGTTTTTGAGTGTCTTGCCGTTTTCCGTCAGAGACCATTTGCCGGTCTCCTTGTCTTGTACGGCCATGCCGAGGTGGTCCGTTTCAAACAACGTGTAGTTCACATTGCCATAGTAGGAGATATATTGCAGGCGCTGAAGCACGGAGGGAGCCAGGCCGAAATCGAGCGCCTGGTTGCATTTGAATTTTGCGGTGGTCAGTTGGTGGGCTTCTTCTTCGCTGCGTCCGCTCCATGCGGTCGCACTGGATGCATAAGAAGTCATATAGAATCCCCAAGGCTTGCCGTACTGCCTGGAGCCGCTGCGGTTGATCGTGACCAGCGAACGATTGTATCCCGCCGGAGTTTCGGTAAAGGTCTCGGAAAAGACAATCGGGGAGCCCCATTCATAGAAATACGGAGCTGTCATCAGGCCGCCGCTCATGGTGGCAAGATTGCCAAAGAAATCGAAATACCGTTTAACATACGTTCTCAACCCTGCTTCGGCATCGTAACGGTCTCGGTCGTAGGTCGGAACAAAATAGCCTTGTTCCGTCAGAAGGTCGCGGAATCGGGCCGGCCTGGTGCGTTTCTGGAAATAATTGGCGGCGACTTCGCAGAAAATCTGCCCGACGAAAGTGTCGGGATAGTCCTCATGCACTTTTTGCATGGACTCAAGGTCGATGTTTTCCGGATTCAGTTCTGCGATTTTTCCGCGGAAGAAAAAATTGTGCGTTAGGAACGGGACGGTTTTGAAGATTTCCTTGTATTGCGTTGGGATCGTATCGAACTTGAAGTAGGAAGGAGCTGTTTTCAAATGGATGACAAAAAACTTACCCTGTAGAGGACTTAGGAAACTCAGGATCCATTCTCCGGCATTAGAACTTTTTTCATAGGCGGCATTCTGAGCTGCTCGGTTTTCATCGAGTACTTCAATCGATGCAATTGGGGAGCAGCCGTGAATATCGGTGACAAAACGGATTCTTTCCACCGGAGCGCTAAGATTCGAAACGACAATTTTTACCGGTACGCCACTGTGCCGTTTTCTAAAATCGGAACTATTGCCGATAATGTAGCCGGCAGTGCTGAGACTGCCATCCCGGGCGCTGGCCATATTGTAAAAAACGCAGTCCTTTTCAGTGGAGGAAAATTCGACTTTGAGTTCCTTTGCCGTATTTTTTCCGCCGCAGTAAACCTCAAATTCCTTGAGTTTGGTTTTACGCAGATCGCCGCGGAGAACACCGCGGTTAGAATAATTCATCGTTCTTAGGGAATACCCGGCATTCTTCACAAACTCTTCGTCTTGAAGTTCCGGCATTTCACGCCAAATTTCCCGCAGAACCTGCCAGAAATCTTTTCCTCCCACGTTGTAAACAGGCCACTTGACTTGGGTCGCTGCTGCGGGATGTGCAACAAGCGTACTATTCAGCGGCTCTTCAAATCCTGGATTTAAAAGCTTGCTTTCCCCGAAACAGGGAACAAATGCAGCGATGGTTGAAACTACAATAAGAAAACACTTCAATTTCATTTCTTGTTTCTCCTGTTTCAGGGTTGAAGTCCAAAATGATCCCATTTTTATTATAAAACATTTGCGCCATATAACAAGGCTGTCTTCATAGCAATAACATATAAAAAAAGTCAGAAAAAATATAAAATAAGACACGGGGCGGACTGGCGTCTACAACTTGAATTTCATGCTGTCTATACGGTCACTTGAAAAAGTGAACGCATATCACCTTGAAAACTGCGTGCGTTGAGTACTTCCGGAAGCAAACTTTTTATGCGCAGATTCCACAGATTTCACAGATAACCAACTTTTGAATTTGCCTCCTTGTGGTTATTGTGAAATCCGGCTGTTCGGGTCATTTTGTCACGCGTCTCAAAAAGGGCGCTCCATGTCACCGTGATTTTTCCTAAAGTGAAAGCCGTTCTGAGATGCTGGATTTTTGCCCTGCGAAGGTATAGCATGAAGAAAATTTCTCTGAAAGAGTAAGGCATTACGGGTAGACTGAAACAGGGGGGGAGTTTGAGTAAGGTGCAACCACAACTGAGCAAACTTTGGCATGAAAAAAGAATTGCCATCCCCATTTGATTGTCAGAGAATGAATGTTCCCATCAAAGCAGATTTCAATGCTTATCGGCTTTTCGCCAGTTTGAGGGTGATATTCCCACCCGGCTGCGGAACAATCGCGAAAAATAGAAAGGGTCTTCGACGCCGATGATCCGCGATATTTCTGCCAGAGGCAATTCGCTTTCCCGCAACAGGTGTTTGGCTTCTTCCATCCGCAATCCTATCACATATTCGACGGGTGTAACGTTGGCAAAAACCCTCTTCCAAAAACGGCGGAAGGTTGAATCCGAAAAACCATATTTTCGTGTCAAGGTGGGAATATCCACTTTTTCTCGGCTGTGGAGATTCAGAAAAGAGGCAATGCTGCGAATCTTGTCTTCGAGGGGGTCGCTTTCGCCAAGTACAGAAGCTAAGACGCACTGGTTGATCAGATAACTTGCCAGAAAATCCACTCGATCGGCATTGCCGGTCCGGTTAATATTGGCACACAACCCATGCAGTTCCTTTGCTGCATCTATAATTTCCTGATTCATCTTGATCGGGGTTAGGATCCGTTCTTCCTTTGCAGTGAACCAGCGAAAATGATCCAGATACTTCCGGTCGTAGCTGATAATCGTTTTTGTACATTTTATTGTGGTTTGTCGGCAGGGCAAACCTGGATACAGAAAGGCCAGAGCCGGAACCGGTACCCGGTATTCTCTCCCTGCAATTTCATAGGAGGCAGTGCCCTCCAGAGAATGCCAAATTAGACCGAAGTTGATTTTCTCCCGACAAACGGCCGACTTGGCCTGGACATCAGAATCACTATGGCTTAGCAACTTTACGTGGGGCACAAGGCCGGTCAAGCGCGGCAGAGATTCTAAACGGAAATAAAAATTATTCATGCCTTTAACCTACGTGATATTCCTGGAAAAAAGTCCATAAAATTTTTCGGAATGCTTGAAAAGTTTCTGCTCATGTCGCAGTCGTGCTGTTATCCCGTTACAATTTAAGCAGATATTGAGATAAATCAAACTCAAAGGATGCATTGATGTTGTGTGGTGCGGAGCGACGCGAGCCCATGCGCTTTTATAAATTATGAATTGCAAGTTTGATAAAATAGTCCATGTATTAATAAAATAATCCATTGATCTTTATGGTGTAAAGCTATATAATATATGTAAATAAGTTTTGCTTAAGGAAAAGTCATGAAGAAAACATTATCAATATCCATTCTTGCCGAAACCGAATTGCTTGTGGTTGGCGGGGGGCTTGCTGCGGCGGAGCGTGCGGTTGCTGTTGCGCGGGACGGTACCAGGGCAATTCTGGTCAGCGCTTTTGCCTTTCCCGGATGGGAAATTACTGGGCGCTGGGATTTTGCCAGTTCCGAATGGCGTAATTCACCGCTGTTAGCGGAGCTGGCTGCTGAAGAGGATTGGCCTCTGCCGGCAAGAGTAAAGCATATTTTGCTGGAGAAACTCAAGGATGCCGATGTGCCGTTTATCGGGCAGCTCCATTTGCTTGAAATGTTACCCGCAGGCGGAATTTTTGCAGGAAGAAGTGGTTTCCATTTTATTGCTGCCCGCAGGATAGAGGATTACCGGTTGCCCAGTGCACAGTGGCGGTTGCGCCGTCTCCGCCCGACTGCTGAAAAACAGCCGGGATTTTGTTGGAAGAATAACCGAATTGCCGTCGAAACCATACAGAAATCGGATTATGATTGGGTCGCCGATCAACTGGCGACGGCCTCGCCAGTCGGTGAAATCGCCATGCCGCAAGCCGGCGGGAAACTGGATCCCAAGATTGAAGTTGCCTGGCAGGCTTCGACCGCAGCAGGTTGTAAAACCGGTAATATCTCTTTTGATCCGACAAAATTTTCTGCAGAGGATCAACATGATGTGATCGTTGCGGGCGGTGGCACTGCTGGGATGGCGGCGGCAATTGCGGCTGCCCGGCAAGGTTTACGGGTGTTATTGCTGGAGCGTTTTGATGGACCCGGTGGTTCGTCTACACTGGGGCGGATTAGTAATCATTATTACGGTAACCGGGTTGGTTTTGCTGCTGAAGTTGACCGGGCAGCGGCAGCCTATGCCAACAAAAGTGGGTATACTCCATACGATGGCAGTTGGCAGGTGGAGGCAAAACGTCATGCTTTGCTGGAAATGGCGGCCGGTGCCGGCGTAGAATTGCGCTTTAACTGCGAAATCGTTGCCGCATTGCGGAGTGGACGCCGGGTGTGTGGCGTTACAGCGGTTGATGCTTCGGGCCTGCGACATTATCCCGCGGAAGTGGTCATAGACGCTACGGGTAATGCCGATGTCGCAGCGGCCGCAGGCGCTGAATGTGAATTTCTGGACGGTGAACCGGCATTGCAAGGCACCGGAGTTCCGGCCTTGATCCCCGGTGAGGAAAATTCCAACAGCGATTTTACGTTTGCTGACGACGGAGATATCCTGGATGTCAATCGAGTTTTGGTGCTGGCCAGCAGAATTTTCAATGAGCATTTTGATTTTGGTCCTATGGTCAATACCCGGGAACGCCGCCGCATACGAGCCATATTCAATCTGCAATCTGCGGATGCTTTCGCGGAACGCAGCTATTCGGACTGCATTGTACGCTGCCGTAGTTGTTTTGATACTCATGGCTTCACCATGGATGGTTTTTTCGAACTGATCGTGCCGCAACGCCATCCAATGTATGTCGAGCTACCCTACCGTGCATTGCTGCCAAAAACACTCGATGGTCTGCTGGTTACCGGCATCGGTATTGGGGCACACCGCGACGCAATGCCGTTTGTCCGGATGCAACCCGATGTGCTCAATCAGGGATATGCCGCCGGACTTGCCGCTGCGCTCGCTGTAAAGTCTGCTGTCCTTCCAGGGGAAATAGACGTGAAAGCCTTGCAGAAACAGCTTGTGGATACAGCCATCCTTCCCAGAGAATTTTTGCACCGCAACACCGGCATTCCGCATTTTGACCCTTTGCCGCTGGATGCCCCGAATCTGCCGGAGTGCGTGGCTTCTGTTCTTATTGAGCCGGCTCGTTACCTGGATGAGCTCCGGCGCCGCTTTGCTGCCAGTGAAAATTTACGCTATGCCCAGTTGTTGGCTTTGCTTGATGATGAATCCGGTGCGACAGCACTCGCAGAAGAGGTGGCAAAAACGCCATTTTCCTGTGATGTCCCAGGTTGGGATTATACTGGAATGGGGCAGATGGGGCGTTGCATGAGCCGTATCGACAGTATTATTCAGTCCCTGTCACGGCTCAAGGTGCCATTTGCCCGTAAGGCAGTTCGACTGCGTCTCGGCGAATTGACTGCTGATAGCGCATTTTCCCATTTCCGTAGCATAGGAGTATATTTGCAGCGGCATCCCGATCCGAAAATTGTACCGGTATTGGAAAAGTTGTATTCCGCATTCGAAGGCACTGCAGTTTCTGAGCCGGCAACGCCGCTGGATACTGCATACCGCAATTGGATGCTGAAAAGATTCTACTGTGCTGCAGCACTATTGGCCTGTTCCTCGACTCATAGCGGAGCAAAGGCTTTTATGTGTTGTTGCATACAAAACCATCTCGGGGGGTTCGCCACCCCGGCGGCAAAAGTGCTGAAATCATTATCTGGAGGAAAGACCAAATGAAAATATTTGCGGTTCTAACAGTACTGTTTTTGACAAGCGTTTACGCAGCAGAAAACTTGCATCATCCGGCACTCAATCCGGTGCAAATCGAGTATTTGACCGGCCTGCCCGAAGCAAAATTATTTGAAGATGGACAGGCTTTTGCGGTAATTGTTGTCGCCGATGGGCCGGACGATTTTAATTTGCCTCAGATGGTCAGCGTGCCAGGTGCGCCCGGATATCGCGAATTGACCGCGATGACTGCGGCGGCTCAAGAACTGCAACGTAATCTCAAAGCCGTTTCAGGCGGTTTGGATTTTCCTATTCTTAAAGCATCCGGGACGTTACCGGAAGATAAGACGTTGATTCTGGTCGGCGCAGGCGTGGCTACACGCAAATTCAAGCTCAGCAACGAAGATGTCGCGCCAGGGGGTTTTAAAGTCGAGAGCTTTTCTCGGGGGATCGCGATCCTGGGCGCTTCACGTCCGAAAATACCGGCGGTTTCATGGGATGGTGCTTATGGAACGAATTACGGAGTCTTCGATTTTCTGGAGCGCTTTGCGGGATGCCGTTTTTTCTTCCCCGGGCCGGATGGCACCGTAACGCCTCCGCTGAATAAATTGGCGATTCCTCCGATACGTTATCGTGATGCACCTTTCTACAGTTTCCGCTCCATGCATTTTCATGGTGGCAGTTTTCCTGGCGGCAGTATCATTGATACCATGCGGATGGCGCTGGCATACCGGGCCGGGGGACAAGGGGACGCTTCTGTGCGTAGCCCGGTGCATACACCCAGTGATCCAGTCGCCCTTGGAATGCCCTGCTCAATCGATGCCAATGGCGAACCTCGGAAAACTACACCTCGCATGCCCTGCCTGGGTAACCCGGATTCGCCAGCGAAATTCATCGAAATCGCAATGGCGGCCAAGGACGGCAGAATTCCCGTGAAGGAATATGATATCTACGGGGCAATACCAACAGAAAAGTATTTCTGGTTTTGCCCCCCGGATCATCCTGTGCGTTGTGCTTGCCAGTATTGCCGTCCCAAATCCGGGGCTCTCTATCATGCGGAGGCTTCGGACATTTTTGCGAAATTCATACAAAAAAGCGCAGAGCTGCTTGCGGAAAAGAATCCTGAAACCACGCTTTTCTTTCTCCCATATTATAATTATACCGCATGTCCGCCGGGTTTGCGTTTGCCGGGCAATACCAAAGCGATGGTTTGCCTGATGTATGGTGAAAGCCTGTATCATGATCCTGAGATCGGAAGGAGGCATCGGGAATTCATCGACGGCTGGTATCAGGCGACTGGAAAACCGGTACGCGTTTATACTTATCCCAACTGGCCGGGAATTTCCTATAGTCCTTTTCCCCGTCAATATTACCACAATCTTCAGCGTTTCACCCGTGATTTTCGTGGCCGGATCGACGGGCTTTACAGCGATGGCCCTCATGTTGGCGGGATTATGGCAATTGAGGGTGGGTTCTATGCCTTTACATTACCCAGCACTTACTGCCACTTCCGTTTGATGTGGAATCCGGATTACGATGTTGATGCTGCTGTGCGTGACTTGTGTGATAAACTGTATGGAGCCGCTTCTACGCCGATGCATAACATCATCACACGGATCGCTGATTTGTGGGAAGGTCCTTCTACCACTGGTATCGCTACCGCTCTCGAACTTGGTGATTATCGCGCTGGCGTTATTTCCAAAGAAGTAGGATACCGGGATATCATTCGTCCGGAATTCACACAGATGCTTAAAACGGAACTTGATTCGGCTTACCAGACCGTGCCTGAGAATACGGTCGAATACCGTAGAGTAAAACTTTTCGGCGATACACTGAAACTGTTTTTTGCGGACTATGATTATTTTTACAACCCGAAACCTTCCTCTTCTCCTCCTGTCAAAGCGGTTCGGATACCGGGCGAAAAACCCACGCTGTCAGAAAAACTCGCTGCCATGGATTGGGAGCAAATCCCCCGATATTATTTTGTCAATGCGTATGTTGCGCACAGTTCTGAACCCCCTCAAAAAGCTTCGCTGCAACTGGCTTGGGATGACAAGGGACTCTTATTCAAGGTGGAATGTGATGAACCAGAGCCGGAAAAAATCGATCTGCAAGAGCGGACGAATATTTTTTCCGGAGACCTGCTGGAATTTTTTATCGAATATACAGCTGGAACCACTTATCAGATGGGGCTCAACCTCGCGGGAAGCCAGAAAGATCGTTTCATTGGTACGCCTCCCCAAAAACGCGCCGGTGCCCATCAGCGTCTGCTGGAACGCACTCCGGCTGGGTGGCGCTGTGTCTGGTACTGCAGTTGGACTTTGCTGGACAATGAACAGCCTTTTACTGCGGAACGCCAAGTACGGATCAATATCGTACGAACCCGAAAACTCAAGGGGGACTATAAGAAAGACATTTCCCGCCTCAATACCACCCGAAGCAGAGCCCACGCCGACCCCACAGCTCTGGTAGAAATCAATTTTGTTACGGATTCAAAGCTTCAAACAAAGGAGAATTGACAATGATTAGGAAAAGCAGTCGTTTTACGCTTATAGAATTGCTCGTGGTTATCGCCATTATAGCGGTTCTGGCATCCATGCTGCTTCCAGCACTGCAAAAAGCACGCTCTCGTGCCCATGCGGTGGATTGCAGCAACAAACTCAAACAGATCATCCTGGCGGGCATGCTCTATGCCGATGCCAATGATGATTATTTCCCGGCAGCCTATGGCTATATGCGGGCAGACTGGCTCAATGAGCGCAGCCGATGGTGGTATGCCCAAATGACCGACTATATCGGCGGGGCACAAGGATTTTTTACACCGAACAGCACTTATAATTATCCACGCCAACTGAATATGCGGCGAGTTTGTAACGGTAACATGATGCCGGATGCAAATACCGCAAATATTGCCTGGAGTAAAAATTTTGGCTGGATGAATAATTCGAATGTCATTACCGTCAGTTACAAAAAAAACTTTCTGATTCGCCGACCGGCCACTGCATTTGCCGCCGGAGATGCCAATACTGCGGAAAAGTTTGAACAGTATCTGGCGTCCGCCCCAATGGTCATTCGTACTTATTCCAGTGGTACTGCGATGGGGCATCTGATGTTTCCGCATGGACAATCCGCCAATATCGCCTGTGTGGATGGACATGTCGGACAATTTGGTTTCCAACAACTGAAAAGTGTCGAAAGCACAGCAGGAGGTGTATTTCAGAATGGATTCTATTTTGAGAAGTAAACAGGATTCACCCCGGCTGCGTGCAGCTCGCGTTACTCCGACGGAACAGCAGTTCCGTTGGATGCAGAGGCCGCTTACGATCTTTGTCCATTTTTCACTCAATACCTTCTACGATACCGAGTGGGGGGATGGCACGGAGGATCCATCGCAGTTTAATCCCCGGCGCTGCGATCCGGAACAATGGGCGGAAGTCATCGCCGCCACTGGCGCAACGCTGGCTATTCTCACCTGCAAACACCATGGCGGATTCTGTCTTTGGCCAAGTGCTTATACAGACTACTCAGTTGCTGCCACACCATGGAAAAATGGGCAGGGTGATTTAGTGCGGGAGTTTTCCACAGCCTGCGCAAAATATGGGATCGACTTCGGTGTCTATCTGTCACCATGGGATCGGCACGAAGCCAGTTATGGCGATTCAGAACAATACAACAATTTCTTCTGCAATCAGTTGACTGAATTGCTCAGCGACTATGGCAGAATCTCCGTGGTTTGGTTTGATGGGGCATGTCGGCCCAAAGAGGGCAATATCCAGCAATATGACTGGGAGCGGTATTATCGCCTGATCCGTAAACTCCAGCCGGATTGTCTGATCAGCGGGATCGGGCCGGATATACGTTGGTGCGGCAATGAAGCCGGACGCTCCCGCCCGGCCGAGTGGGCGGTAATCAACCGAACCAAGTCCTATGTAGATTTCAACCGCGAAAACTGTCGGTTGCCGGAAATTGGTGATCCGGGTAATGGCGAGAATCTCGTCTGGTACCCCGCGGAAGTCGATTTTTCTCTTCGCCCGGGCTGGTTTTATCATCTGGCAGAAGACCGCGAAATAAAATCCCTTCACAAACTTGTGGATATTTATTTCAACTCCGCAGGACATAATGCGGTGCCGTTGTTGAATATTACACCAGATACGCAAGGACGTATCCCCGAGGGTGACGCCCAACGACTGCGCGCATTCGGTGAATTAATGAAGACTGCTTTTAGCGAAAATCTGCTGGAAGGAATGCAGATCGATGGTTTAGAACCGGAATCTCCGCTGCCCTCACAGCAAACCTTCAACTGCATTATGCTTCGTGAAAATATCCGTCTTGGCCAGCGAGTCGAAAAATATGTGGTCGAAATTCTTCGGGAAGGAAGCTGGCAAATCATCACCTCCGGGCTGACGATTGGCAACCGGGAACTTAAACTTTTCCCACCAGTTAATGGGGAGCGCTTGCGGGTGAAAGTTCTTTCCAGCCGTGATACGCCGCAGCTTTCCCATGTAGGCGTGTATAATTTTCCTTTGCCACCGCCTGCGCTAGAAGCGGGGACTTTTGAATTGGCCTATTCGCCGGGGAAAACCAGGGTTTGCGAAGTTTCCAGCGAGCATCCGGAATATCCCGCCCGATTGCTTTTTGAAGACCGTTTTGCAGAGTTTTCCACCGATCCCGAAAAGCGGCTGCCGCAATGGGTGACGATCGAGCTGGATGCACCGCGCGCAGTCCGGGGTATGATTCTGCTGCCGGCGCAACGGGACACAGCACGCGGGCTGCCGGCAGACTGCAGCTGTCAGGTCAGTTCAGATGGAACAACATGGCTGCCAACAGGAACATTTGAACTCGCTAATGCACTCAACTCGCCGGGTTATCAACGCCGGTTCTTCGGACAATGTTACCCTGATATACGCTTTTTGAGACTGACCGTTCATTCGACCTATAACGGCGAAACGTTCTTCAGGCTTAATCGCTTCTTCGCAATTGCCAACTGAAGTAATGCTTCACGTTTTCGGAGTCAGACTTCTTGACCTCGGGGAAAAAGAGTTTGCGGGGAAACCTGTTTTCCTTGTGGCTTTAGAACATCGTTTTCTGGTCAAAATAATCGCGTAGACATCAAAAACACCATAGGGAAAACGCCCTTTGCTACAAACCTTTTTTCCTCGATGATTTTT
>JBAXYW010000027.1:0-17590 GCA_041670605.1 Lentisphaeria bacterium | reverse complement strand
GCAGAGCTGGTTCTTTTGTCATTGTGGTTGGAGGGTCGAATTCAGCCGTGAAATCTGGTCAGTGTTTGATTGAGGCGTTATTTTATACATAGTTCCCGGGGGCATGTATTGCCGGTGGAGTTTGTTTGGGTTTGCTATTGGTAGCGGGAGATTGACTTTGCTTCAACAATCTGCAAAGATTTATTTACTGACGGGGAATGACCCTTCCCAAATTACGCTTGAAGCCGAAAAGCTGTTGTTGGAGCTCGCTGGTCCCACGCCGGATCCCTTTTCTTGTGATATTATTCAAGAGGGGGAGAGTGGGTCGAATGCGGATTTGGTCTGCAGCTTGTTGCGTTCCATCAATTCACCTTCTTTTCTCGGTGGCAGCAAAATTATTTGGTTGAAGCATTACGGCGGTTTTGCAGCAGAAGGTGAAGGCAAGAGTAAAAAAGCCGACGATGCGTTATTCAAAGAATTGGCCAAACGGATTCAAGAGGGTCTGCCCGGAGATTTAATTTTAGTTTTGGATGGGCCTGGCTGTGATATGCGAAAAGCGCTGCCAAAAGCCTGTGCTGCAAATGGTGAAGTCCGCATTTATAATCGTCCGGATATGGGGAAAAGAACCGGTTTGGCCGAGATGGCGGCGATCTTGCAGCGCTCAGCCGGTGCCAAAGGAATCCGGTTTTCCCGGGATGCAGAAGATTGTTTGCTCCAAGCCCTCGGCGGAGATACTTCAGTGATCGATAGCGAGCTGGAAAAATTGCTTTGCTATTGCGGCGGCCCCGGGCAGACGATTACCCGGGAAGCGGTGGAGCAGCTCTGCTTTAATCGCGCCGAAGAACAGGTTTGGGCTTTGGGTAATTGCCTTGGGAAACGGGATCTGAAAGAAGCTCTGGCGGTGGCTGACAGTATGATTTCCAGCAGTAAAGAGGCGGATCGTACAGCCCGTTCTCTGATTATGAATGCCGCTAACTTTTTTCGGCAGGCCTTGTGGATGCTCGTTTTTATGGCAGATCATAAATTCAAACACCCGAATGATGTAAAATTTTTTCTGGAGAATCATCCGGAGCTTAGAAAAGCTGCAGCAAAAGGGAGTATTGAGGAAATGCACCCGTATCGGGCTATGATCATTTCCGAACAGGCCAAACGCTATACCCCCGCACAGATGATCCGGGCCGTCCGGATTCTTCGGGATGCACTCTGGCAAACCACCAGCTCAGCAATCCATCCCCATGTCGCACTCGAAAATGCCCTGCTGCAAATTCTTGGTGCCGGGGATCGGCGCTTCTGAAAATCCTGGAACCTGGCTCTAACAGCCCGGCTGGTGTTCAGCAAAAAACTGTTAGGGCGAGTATATTATATTTTGCATTTTTTTTGTAGCATATACAAATCATCGTCATGGGTCACTGTTATTATGAGCAATACAGATCTTGAAAATAATTTTGATGTTTTGGAAGTGCTTTCGGAAGCTCTGGCGGTGCCCCGTACTCTGGATGAGGGCTTGGAAAAAGTCATCCGGATCACTTGTCGGCTGATGGAAACTGAACAGGCGGCTTTTTTGCTGATCGACGAACAGCAACAGCGTTTTATTATCCGTTCAGCCGTCGGCATCGACAGCCCGAATTTTCAGGTTGGACAAGCTTTGGTTCTACCCGAACGGCTGCTGAATATTTTGTGGCGTCTGCAGACCTTGCACCAGATCAACTGGATTGACTCCGGCATTCCTGATCTGAAATTTCCGATCATTGCCATGCCGATTCATTTTCGCGGTACGCGGATTGGGCATTTAGTGACGGGGGGCTCGAAAGATGCGTCCAAAACCAAAGATCCAATCCGGCGCAACATGTTTTCCCTGCTGGCGCCTTTTGTTTCATTAATTATTGAAAATTCGAAAGCGGCGGATTTACTTTCCCAACGCTTTGCCTTAAGCTCGCGGGAACTTTTGAAAGCCGCTGAACTGGAAGCCAAAGACGGCGATGCTGCCGGGCAATTAATGGTCACCAGCATACGCAATCCGGTGAAAGTCGTGCGTCTGTTGGCAGAATCTTTTCACCGGGAGCTTTCCAGTGCGGGTTTTAGCCCGGGGCAGATTACCATTGCGGCAGCTCACTTGTTGGACTGTATTATCAAATCCGGAAATAACGGTAAATAGTCAAGTAAAAACTGGCATACCGGCAAAAAGTCCGGAAGGAAATCAAGTATGGCATTATGGAGTGGCAGATTTACCGAGGATACCGATGGTTTGGTGCAGGCCTTTACCGAGTCGATATCGTATGACCGTCGTTTGTATCCCTATGATATACAAGGCAGCATGGCACATGCTAAAATGCTGGGCAAACAGGGGATTATTCCGGCGGCGGATGTCGAGCAGATTGTCAACGGTCTGAAGGCAGTGAAAGCGGAAATGGACGAGAAGCGGTTTGTTTTTCGCACTGAGCTGGAAGATATTCACATGAATATCGAAGCGCGTCTGACCGAATTGATTGGCCCGGCCGGTGCGCGTCTGCATACCGGGCGCAGCCGCAACGATCAGGTCGCTACCGACGAACGGCTCTTTCTCCGCCACGAGTGCGGCGAACTTGATTCTCTGTTGCTGAAGATGCAGCGTGCTCTTTTAACGACCGCACAGCAATATCCCGCCGTCATCATGCCGGGTTTTACCCATTTGCAACATGCCCAGCCGATTTTGTTTGCCCACCATCTGCTGGCTTATATTGAAATGTTCAACCGGGATCGGGAGCGTCTTGCAGATGCCCGTCGGCGGATCAACCGCCTTCCCCTGGGAGCGGGGGCGGTGGCGGGGTCCACGCTTCCACTGGATCGGGAATTCGTCGCTGCCGAACTGGGCTTTGAAACCCTGCTTTACAACAGCATGGATGCGGTTGGGGACCGGGATTATCTGGTGGAATTCCTGTCCTGTCTGGCGATCTGCGCCATGCATATTTCCCGCCTGGCGGAGGATGTCATCCTCTGGTACAGCCAGGAATTCGCGTTTGTGGAAATCGGGGATGCCTTCACGACGGGATCCAGCCTGATGCCGCAGAAGAAGAATCCCGATGTGGCGGAATTGGCGCGAGGCAAGACTGGGCGGGTCTATGGTCATTTGCTGGCTTTGCTGACCACTCTGAAAGGATTGCCTTTAACTTATAATCGCGATCTTCAGGAAGACAAGGAGGGCTTGTTTGACGCTCTGGATACGGTCAAACATACGCTGGCGACCTTTGCTGCTATGCTGGGCACGCTGAAACCGCGGACGGAGCGCATGCACGAAGCTGCCTCGGATTCCTTCCTGATGGCTACCGATCTGGCAGAATGGCTGGTGCGCCAGGGGGTGCCTTTCCGTGATGCCCATCATCAGGTCGGTCGTTTTGTGGCGGCCTGTATTTCCCGCGAACAGAGTCTGGCAGAGGCCACCTTGGAGCAAATGCAGGAGTCTCTGCCTGCCGCCACAGCTGAATGTTTGCAGCTATGGAAACCCGAACAGAGTGTTGCCGCCCGGGATCTCCCGGGAGGAACGGCGCCCGCACAAGTATGCTGTCGCCTGACCTTCTGGCAGGAAAAGCTCAAAGGATGATGACTGGAAATCATCCTGCCTGATCTTTCCAACAGCTTTTCCACCTCATTTTTCAGCAGAGGAGTTTTCGCAATGCTTCCCCAAAATATCGACACCAATATCGACCGGATCAGTTCTCTTGATTTTTCCATAAAAAGGCTGGGGGAACCCGCGATCGAATCTGGGCTCAAAGACGTGATTTTTGTTGACGATACCGAAAGAATTTCTTATTGTGCGGATGACAATGTTAATCAGTCTTTGCGGGAGGCTGGCAAAGCCGTGCCGGCCTTTGTAGCGGCCGGGCCGCGCCGCCGGCTTTTTCATGATGCCCCATGGAGTCGGGTCGCCATTGTGACCTGTGGCGGTTTATGTCCGGGCTTGAATGATGTGATCAAGGCTTTGGTCAATACCCTGTGGTATATCTATGGAGTTGACAATATTTACGGCATACAATACGGCTACAAGGGCTTGGTGTCTGGCCATGGTTTAAGCCCGATTCACCTGAATCCGGATATCGTCGATGATATCCATATGCAGGGGGGGACAATCCTTGGCGCATCACGGGGCGAACAGTCTACCGAAGAAATCGTGCGCACCCTCGACCGTCTGAACATCAATATGCTTTTTGCAATCGGCGGGGATGGCACCCAGCGCGGAGCGCACGATATTGCGCTCGAGGCGGCAAAGCGTGGCGTGCAGGTCAGTGTCATCGGGATTCCAAAAACGATTGACAATGACTTGAACTTCATGGATAAGACTTTTGGGTTTGAGACGGCCGTGGAAGCAACTTCCTCGGTCATCAGCTGCGCGCACAATGAAGCCAAAGGCTACTATAACGGCCTGGGACTGATTCGCCTGATGGGGCGCGATTCCGGGTTTATTGCCGCTTCCGCCAGCTTGGCTAACTCCTTGGTTAATTTCTGTCTGATTCCTGAAGTCGACTTGTTTCTGCAGGGTGATAAGGGCTTTTTGCAGGCGCTGGAACGACGCATGATCAGCAAACACCACGCTGTCGTTGCCGTCGCCGAAGGCGCTGGCCAGAATCTGATGACGGCGGAAAAACAGCGGGACAAATCCGGCAATATCCTGCACAACGACATCGGCATTTTTCTCAAAGATGAAATCAAGAAATATTTTCGCCAGCGTGAGCTGGAGATCAATATTAAGTATTTTGATCCCAGTTACGAGATTCGCAGTATTCCGGCCTGCGGGATGGATTCGATTTTCTGTCTGCATTTAGCGCAGCATGCTGTGCATGCCGCGATGGCTGGGATGACGGATCTGGTGGTCGGCAACTGGCATGGCTATTTTACTTATGTCCCGATTACTCTGGCGACTTCGGCGCGGCGCGAAATTGATCCTCATGGTCAGCTTTGGCAGAGTGTCCTGTTGACTACCCGGCAGTTGAAATATTCGTCGCCAGTGGTTTAAAGCGCAAGAATCCGGAACAATAATTTCCTTAAGCGAAGAATTATCATGGGAGTGCACTTATGATCAATACGTCTCTCGATCCCCGAACTATGGCGGATTGGCAGATTGCCGAAGCTGCGGAAGCGAATATGAAAAGCATCCCGGTTCTGGCATCCGAGCTGGGTCTTTTGCCGGAGGAAGTCATTCCGATGGGTCGGCAACTGGCGAAAATCGACCAGAAGCTGGTACTGGCGCGTTTAGCGTCCGCCCGTCCAGGCAAATATATTGATGTTACCGCGATCACGCCGACGCCGTTGGGGGAAGGGAAAACGACGAGCACCTTGGGGCTGATAGAAGGTCTTGGCCGGCGTGGTCACCGGGTGACCGGGGCGATCCGGCAGCCCAGCGGCGGGCCTACCTTCAATATCAAAGGTTCGGCTGCCGGAGGCGGGCTGGCGCAATGCCTGCCACTGACCCCCTTTTCATTGGGCTTGACCGGCGATATCGACAAAATTATCAATGCTCATAATCTTGGGATGGTGGCATTGACCGCCCGCATGCAGCATGAGCGAAACTATGACGATGCGGCTTTACAGAAACGCGCCCTGCGCCGACTGGATATTGATCCTGAGAGAGTACAAAGCCGTTGGATCATAGATTTCTGTGCTCAGGCTCTGCGAAATATCACGATTGGCCAGGGCGGTCCGATGGATGGTTATGAGATGGCATCGGGTTTTGCCATCGCAGTTTCCAGTGAATTGATGGCCATTCTCGCGGTGGCTGAGAATCTCGCTGATTTACGAGCTCGGATTGGGCGCATCGTTATGGCCTATAGCCGTTCGGGAGAGCCGGTTACCACGCACGATCTGGAAGTCGATGGTGCGATGTGCGCCTGGATGCTTGATACGCTGAATCCGACACTGGCTCAGACGCTGGAAGGACAGCCGGTACTGGTGCATGCCGGCCCCTTTGCCAATATTGCCATCGGCCAGAGTTCGATTATTGCCGACAAGATCGGTACCCGTGTTTCCGAGTACCATATCACCGAAAGCGGTTTTGCTGCTGATATCGGGTATGAGAAATTCTGGAATTTGAAGTGTCGTTACTCTGGTCTGACTCCGGATGCCGTGGTTATTGTTGCGACGATTCGGGCCTTGAAGATGCATGGTGGCGGGCCGGAAGTCAAAGCGGGCTTGAAACTGGATGAGGCCTATACCCGGGAAAATCTCGGCTTACTGGAAAAAGGTTGCGAAAACTTGTTGGCGCATATTGAGATTGTTCGGCAAAGCGGAGTCCAACCCATCGTCTGCCTGAACGGCTTCCATACTGATACCCCAGCTGAAATCGCACTGGTGAAAAAAATCTCCAGCCAGGCTGGTGCTCTGGCGGCATTTTCTGAACATTGGCTCAAAGGTGGCGAAGGCGCCCTAGAACTCGCCGATGCAGTTGAAAGCGCCAGCAAAGTAAAACCGAAATTCCAATTTCTTTATGATTTGCAGACTGGGCATCGGCAGCGCATCGAAACGATTGCCAAACGGGTTTATGGTGCGGATGGCGTCGACTTTCTCCCCTTGGCAGACGAAAAGCTGAAGCAGCTGGAAGCCGATCCCGAGGCGTTGGCTTTAGGCACCTGCATGGTTAAAACGCATCTCAGCCTGTCGCATCGTCCAGAGTGGAAAGGTCGCCCAAAAGGCTGGCGCTTGCCAGTGCGCGATATCCTGGTTTATCAGGGAGCGGGCTTTATTGTGCCAGTTGCAGGCGAAATCAAGCTGATGCCGGGCACTGGCTCGGACCCCGGCTTCCGCCGCATCGATGTCGATGTCAAGACCGGCAAAGTCCATGGCTTGTTCTGAAGCAGGAAAAGGCTGCCGGCATCAGACCAGGCCTTGTTCCAGCATGGAGTCCGCGACTTTCAAGAAGCTGCAGATATTCGCTCCGACGACATAATTGCCCGGACAGCCATATTTTTTTGCAGTATCTTGGCAGTTTTTATGGATGTTGATCATGATCTGGTGCAGGCGGTTTTCCACGTCATCCCTGGTCCAGGACATACGGGTGCTGTTCTGGCTCATTTCCAGACCGGATGTAGCAACCCCACCGGCATTGGCCGCTTTCCCCGGAGCATACAATAAATGCTGTTGCTGAAAGATGGCTATCGCCTCCGGAGTGCTGGGCATATTCGCCCCTTCACAAACCAGAAAACAGCCATTTTTAACCAGCATTTTGGCATCTTCGCTATCAATTTCATTCTGTGTGGCAGAGGGGAATGCACAGTCACAGGGGATGCACCACGGGCGTTTGCCGGCAAGATATTCGCCCCCAAACTTTTGAATATATTCACTGACACGCCCACGATTCTGATTTTTCAAAACCATCAGCCACGCCAACTTTTCTGCATTAATGCCGTCTTTGTCATAAATCGTTCCATCAGAATCCGACATGCTGACGACTTTAGCTCCGAGCTGATTGAGCTTTTCCGCTGTGTATTGGGCGACATTCCCGGAGCCGGAGATGGTGCAGATTTTGCCACTGAAGTCATCATTCTTTGTTTTCAGCATTTCATTCGCAAAAAAGACGGAGCCATAGCCGGTGGCCTGTGGACGGATCAGAGAGCCCCCCCAATTGATTGCTTTACCGGTGATGACGCCATTGAAGGTGTTGGTCAAGCGTTTATACTGACCGAACATGAAGCCGATTTCCCGACCGCCGACTCCAATGTCGCCCGCTGGCACATCGGTATCCGGTCCGATATGGCGGAACAGTTCACTCATAAAAGCCTGACAAAAACGCATGACTTCCCGGTCGGAATGCCCCTTCGGATCAAAATCCGAGCCTCCTTTGGCTCCACCCATCGGCAGAGTGGTCAGGGCATTCTTGAAGACCTGTTCAAAGCCCAAAAAACGCAGGATACTGGTGTTCACAGTGGGATGAAAACGCAAGCCGCCCTTAAAGGGGCCAATGGCACTGTTGAATTCAATCCGGAATCCTCGGTTAACATGCACGACTCCTTTGTCGTCCTCCCAAGTCACTCGGAAAATAATTTGCCGTTCAGGTTCCACCAGACGTTCCAAAATGTTGTTGGCAGCATAATGTGGATGCATGTTCAGTGCCGGTGTCAGCGACGTCAGAAATTCCTCCACCGCCTGATAAAATTCCGGCTGACCAATATTGCGTACCTGTACCGTCTGCAATACTCTGCTGATATAGTCATTCATCTTCACAAAATCCTTTTTCCAATAGTGGCTCCAAAAACAAAACAAAACATGAAGCTATGATCAAGCAAAAAACATGCCAGAGTTGCCGGTGCAAGCATCCCACTCGCACAGGTCTGAGGGGATACAGAAATAATACCGAAGGGCGAAAAGCCAAAGAACCAACAAAATTGTAAAAATGTCAGATAAGTAATAAACAAAATTGTAAACGGATAAGGTAATGTAAAACCTGTGCAGACTATAAGTCCGTGCTCGTCGGTGTTCGTCAAATAACTTATAATTTATCGAGTAGTTGCTGCAATTTTTTCAGTTCGAGGTTAATATAGTCGCCGGGTTTGAGGTTGAGGATATCGGTCAAACCGGCTTTGAGTTCCAGGGCGAATCGGGCTGGTTTTTCGCTGGAATATTGCGTTAGACGTTGTTCGTATTCGTGCAGGGACTCGGTTGCTTTTCTGGGGGTTTCGACGGGCATTTGCCAGATTTTTACGATGACTCCATTTTGATCGAGGAAGATGAGATCCAGTGGGATCAGAGTATTTTTCATCCAGAAAGACTGGATCTGTTCCTGTTGATGGGCGAAGAGCATTCCTTCGTCTTCGGCCAGGTTGCTTCGTTCCATCAGACCTGTGCGTTGTTCTTCTTCGCTCAAGGCGAGTTCCAGTCGTGAAAAGAACAGGCTTTTGATTTGCAGTGGCCAGTATTTAGGACGTTTCAGCTCATCGCCTTGCAGATTAACAAGGCAGAACAAGCTCAGTAGCGTCAACATCAATAAGTTCGTCTTCATTCTGCAAAATACCTCGCTTCCAGCATCATGCATAAGCAATGATAAATCGGCAGGTGGTATTCCTGGGTGCGGTAGGTTTCGCTGGAGGGAGCATGGATGCAGGCATCCGCCAGGTGCGAGAGGCGCCCGCCGTGTTGGCCACTTAAACCGATGACTTTGAGCTCGCGGTGTTTGGCAATTTGAGCAGCATAGGCGACATTTTTTGCATTGCCTGAGGTGGAGAAAGCGACCAGCACGTCGCCGGGCTGTCCCAAAGCAAAGAGCTGTTGGGCGACGCCCAAGTCTCCGCCCTGGTCATTGGCGACTGCGCTGTTGATTGCCAGCGGGCTCATCAGGCTGATGGCGCGCAGGCCGTATTGCAGATGTTCGGCTAGGAAAGTCCCATCTTCCGCTGCTGCAGCCTGCAGGCGCCTCTTTTCGTCCGCAGAAAGCGGTCTTTTAAGGAGGAAGCCTTTCAGCAGTTCGCCGACCATGTGTTCGGCATCGGCGGCGCTACCGCCGTTGCCGCAGGTAAAAACACAGCCGCCCCGGTCATAACAATCCGCCAAGAGTTCGAAGGCACTGCGAATTTCCTCTTCGCAGCAGTTTAAATCCGGAAAACGCTTCAGCAGGGAGTCTAAATGGCTTAGAGTATCATTCATGAATTTACCTTTCAATATTTTTTGCACGGGGCAGCTCGAACATCGGGGAAATGGACAAGACTCTGCCACAGAAATGCTACTGTGCGGCGTGCCGTCGGCAGGCATATAATATATTGCTTTTCTACGGCAGCACCGAAAAAAGCGAATTACTAATGCTGATATGCGCCCTTCGGAATCCGCTATGGCGACTGCAGTCACAAATATATTATACCGGCTCTTGCAGGGAAAGCCACTATTTGATTTCCAGATAGATTGACGCACTGGTCAAATTCCGGCAGCCATTTGGAGTCAGGGCGGCGACATCTTCGAGGCGGACGCCGCCCCATTCCGGGTAATAGAGTCCAGGTTCGACAGTGACAACCTGGCCGGCTTCGAGCGGGTCTTCGTAGCGGAAGCTCAGGGAGGGTGCCTCATGGACTTCCAGTCCCAGGCCATGTCCGGTACTGTGGAAAAAACCGCGAGGGGTGGCAGCTCCGCCAGTTATGGTTTCAAAACCACGTTCTGTAAATAAATTCACCACCAGTTGGTGAATCTCCTTTCCGGAAACACCGGGGCGCAGAGCAGTCAAAGCTTTTTTCTGAGCCGCTTGCACCGCATGGAAAGCTTCCCAAACCCTGTCCGTGGCTTTGCCTTTGACCAGAGTCCGGGTCAAGTCTCCATGATACCCAGTACGCAGACAACGCGGGAAAATATCGATGACAATGGGCTCGTTTGCAGGAATTGGGCCGAAGCCGAGCTGGTGCGGATCTGCACCCTGCTGTCCCGGCGCCGTTATGGTGCCGCTGGCAATGCCTCCGAAACGGGCGATTTCCGCATCGATTTCACCGCGCAGAATTTCCGCAGTCAATATCTGTTGTTGCCAATACAGCAGCTGATCTTTGCCGCAACAGCTTTGCTGGAGAATTTGTTCGGCACGTTTCAGGCCGGTTTCGGCGAGTTGGACGCCTTCCTGAATGGCCTGGATTTCAGCGGTGGTTTTGCAGACTCTTTGTGGGGAAAATGGGCTGCTTGGGGTGAGCCGGATGCGGCGGCGAGCCAGGTTTCTGGCCAGGCCGAGTGGAAAGCTGGCGGGGACTTGCCAATGCCGGATGCCCAGATAGCGAGACAAGGCGGTGATATGTTCCACGACCGAATAAAGAGGCGCTTTTTTTAGGCCGAAACGGCTGGCCAGATCTTCCAGGCAGATGACTTCAATGCCGGCACGGCATTGTTTCTGTGCCCGGGCAAATTCCAGTGCGGATACCAGAACTCCGGCTTGTCCAGCATACTCATACCATAAAAAGGCGTCCGGGGCAGAAAATCCGGATTCATAGTAAAGATCGGCGCAAGTCTCACTGACTGCATAGATTAAACGACCATTTGGGGTTTCAGGCATGATTTATGTTTCCTTTGCTTGCGACTGCCGGGTGATTGTTTCACAGAGATAGACGGAGATCATGAAGATCAGTAGGGTGATTCCGAGTAGCACATAATTGCACTGTTCTCCCAGAAACCACAGGGAAATCAAAACCCCGAGTGGGATTTTTAGATTATTGAGCAGAGCATAACTGCCGGCGCTTACCCGGGTGCCGCCGACATTCCAGAGGAAAAAACAAAGCCCTGATGCCACGATGCCCAGATAGCCAAGCAAAACCCATTGTTGCAAAGTAATTTTGCTGACATCGCTCCAACTGCAGCTGAAAAAACAGGCGGTCAGGGTTAGCAGGACGCCTCCCAAGTAGACGATGCTGAAGAAGCCCCGGTTATCCCACTGCGCAGTGGAGAGGGCTAGTTTCCGGTAATAAATCTGCCCGGCGGCAAACGCGACATTGGACAGCTGCAGCAGAAAAACCCCTTTCCAGTTGAACTCCAAAGGGTTGCCTTGATATTGCAGAAGCCAGGCGGCGAAGACGCTGGCTAGGGCTGCCAGCCAGAATAATGGCGTATTGCGTCGGGCCAGCAGCAGATCAAAAAATACCACATATAGCGGTGTTGTGGCCGTCAGTAAAACCAGCATATAGGCCGGCAGATACGAGAATGCGGCAGTATAAGCCGAATACATGACGCCGAATTGGATGGCACCGATTCCCAAAAGTCGCCAGAACAACCCCCACTTCAGCTTTTTCAGCCTGAGCAACGGCAGAAAAACCAGTAGCGCCAGCAAGAGGCGCAGAAAGGCCACCAGATTGGCATCCAGTGAGGTCAAAGCGCCTTTGATAATGACAAAGGAAAAACTCCAGATCAGGGAGACGATAAGCAAATATAACATTCCGGATAACGCACTTTTTGGGGAAGAGGAGTTTGTTTTTTGTTTAGAGGATGATGCTGGCGGAGCAGAAATAGACCATCAGGGCGAAGGCGTCAACGATTGTAGTGATCAGGGGGCTGGCCATCAGGGCGGGGTCAACTTTGCAGAGTCTGGCAATCAGCGGCAGGCAGCAACCGATGGTTTTGGCAAAAATGATGGTGATGAATAGCGTCAGAGTAACGACCAGATCAATGCGAAAGTCCGCTTTGGTAAACAGGGTGATTCGGATCAGGTTCAGCAGGCTCAAAGCCAGCCCGACTATTACCCCGATCCGGATTTCTTTCCAGATGATCTTGGCCCAGTCTTTTAAATGAATGTCGCCAACTGCCATACCGCGGATGATCAGCGTGGATGCCTGCGCCCCGCAATTGCCGCCCGTATCCATCAGCATCGGAATAAAAACAGCCAGCATGACCGCTCCTTTCAGCAGTTCCTCAAAATGGCCGATGATCATACCGGTAAAAGTCGCCGAAATCATCATCACCATCAGCCAGACAATGCGGTTTCGAGACAGCCGCCAGACCCCGGTTTTCAGATATTCATCTTCAGAGGGATGCAGAGCCGCCATGATTTCAATATCTTCCGTATTTTCTGCTTCGATGACATCGACAATATCATCAATGGTGATGATGCCGACAATCCGGTTCTCCTTATCGACGACCGGCATGGCCAGCAGATCGTATTCCTGAAACTTGTGGGCGACTTTTTCCTGGTCTTCCGAAGTGTGCACGCAGATCACCGGTGAATGCATGATATCTGAAATCAAGCAATCGTTGTCGCTGAGCAGAATACTGCGCAAGGATAGCGCACCGGTGAGATGGCGACTTTTATCCGTGGCATAACAAGTGTAGATGGTCTCTTTGTCCACCCCGGATTTGCGGATAATTTCCAAGGCTTGCTGGCAGGTCAGCGTTTCAAAAAGCCCGACGAATTCCACCGTCATCAGGCTGCCGGCGCTGTTTTCAGGATATTTCAGAAAGCTGTTGATCAGGCTTCGGGTTTCCGGACTGGTGTTGTTGATAATGGCACGTACCATGTTGGAGGGCAGTTCTTCCAGCAGGTCGACGGCATCATCAATGAACATTTCATCAATCAGTTCGCGGACTTCCTGAGCGGTGATTGTTTCGACAATATGGCGATGCAGACTGCTGTCAAGATAGGTAAAAACGTCTGCTGCCTGGTCTTTGGGCATCAGCCGGAAGACCATCAGCATTTCTCCACGCTCCATCTGCTCCAGCTCATGTGCCAGATCAACCGGATTCATTTCTACCAGACGGGCTTGCAGAGAACTGTAGTTGCCGTGGTGTAAAAATTCGTGTAAAGAAGACATAGGGGTCACCCTTGGTTTTTTCGTTTTGATTCCTGCGTGGGATTTCACAAGCTCATGGCAAGATCAGTCGGCTGAAAGGCATGCCATGTTCAGCAGTTCGAGCAGCTCGGGGTTTGAGAAAAGTCCAGATCAATGCAACTGGAGCTGCTGCTGCTTCGGGTGAACTTCATCGCTGTCGCCCGGCAGCAGCGGGTGCGACTTCGGGCGGGGAATCTTGAAGCGGCTGTCGTAATTGCTGCAGCGCGGTGTTCAGTTCCCGTTGCCGCTGCTCAGCGTGTTGTTGCCAAAGCTTAACTTGTGGACTCTCAGGGAGCCTGGGGCGATGCTGTTCCAGTTGCTTTTGTTCTGCTGTCAGAGCCATATATTTCTGGAGTTCAGGGGTGCCCCAGGAGCTCAGGAAACGCTCCCGTACCAGCTTCTCGGCCAAGGGTGATGGATGGCAAAAATCCTCCGCATAAAAACGGTAGTCACGCAATTCATCGAGTAGAATTTCATAGGCTGGGAAATAAAAGACTTGTTTTGGAAAAGCTTGGCAGAGTTCTTTGGCCGCAATCAGGAGCTGCGCTTTGCTGACTGAATTCAGTGGCAGGTCCCCCACGCAGTGTCGTACCGGGCTTACCGAAAGGATGATCCGCAGAGAGGCGTGCTCTTTCAGATAATGGCTTAGAAAACAACGGTAGGTGTTGGCGATTTCATCTGCTGCAATCAGCCTGCGTTCAAATTCCTGTTCTGGCAGACAGTGGCAATTGGCGACGGCTTGCTTTGCTGCGCTGTGATGATACCATGCCAATGCGCTGCCCCAAGTCAGCAAAAGAAAATCTGCTTCCAGTAAGGCCTTCCGCCCCTGTTGCCAAGAAGTCTGCATTTTTTGCCAAGCCAAGTCACGGTGGGAAGCCGAAAACGAGCTGTGGAAGAAAAACGAATGCCAGAGAGTGTCTTTGCAGAATAGAGCGTTTTCCAGCAGTTCCAAGGCATTGGGATTTGCCAGCAACTGCGGGCCCCCAAAATACTGGCTGGATTAAACAGATTGCCAAAGGGATTATGACAGCCTGACAGCCCGGAGTCCAGCCAACCCTTGCCGAGAACTCCGGCAAAGCAGGAGCCCAGACAAAGCAGTTGCGAGCACGGAGTGATCCGTACCGGAGATGGGCTAACGTTGACCGGAGTACTTAAACGCATGGAAAAGACTTGCTGTTTGTGCAGTCTCCTTAATAAAACAGAATGTACAACATGACCATCAGAAAGGTCAGAAAACCGAGAGAGAAGATTATCAGGCAGAGCACCACAAACGGAACCCGCGTTTTAATGCGGCTTTGGATCGCCAGTGCTTCTTCAGCGGAAATGTTTTTCAGCTGATTTTCATTGGTGTCGATGATCAGATCATTGCTGATCCGTTCCGCTTTCTGTAAGCGGATCGGGATGTCTGCCAGCATGATCCGGGTTCCGGTGTTAATGCTGACGGGGTTATTCTCCAGCAAAGCCCCATTGATGGTAGTTTTGATATTACGGTTGCAATTCTCAAAAGAAATGTTGTCGTCATGAACGGTGATTTTGCCATGAAAACGGGAAATGTTACCTTGCCGGATCGTGATGTAGTTGTCCGCGGAAGCACCGATCGAGTTCATTCCAGGCCAGAGAACGCCCCGCACAACGGCGTTACTGGTTTCCGCTCCCCAAGTGATTTCATACGGACTGGGAGCGGTTTTTTCACCAAAACAGAAAAACAATTGCCCAAAACGGAAGATGTCACCAACTTCCAGCTGAGCCTCCTTGATTTTAACCATATCTTTGACAAGGCCGATATGACTGCGATCTATGATGTGCCAGACCCCCATCCGTTTATCCAGCAAAAAATGTTCGCGGCTGATGTAGGATTCGGCAAAAATTTTCAAGCTGATGGTACAATGGGAAGAGCGTCCCACCATGATGCGCCCGGTATGCACATAATGCTCTGTGGAGAAACGTACCAGTTTCATCCCGGCTGAATTGTAAATGTGACAGACCGGCATTGGACTCACTCCAGCAAATCAAGCAAAAGAAGCCAGTTCTTCATGAACCATTGTCGTTAATTGTTCGGCCAACCCGGACAGTGGTAGCAGTTCCGAACGTCTGCCCCAATCGCGGCGTTTGAATTCGGCTTGCTGGCCAGCCAGGGTCTTGGGAGACAGGATGATGCGTAGCGGAATGCCAAGTAAATCGGCATCCGCAAATGCTGACCCGGCTTTTTCACCACGGTCATCATACAATACTTCTATATTCCGGCTCTGAAGCTCCTGGTACAATTTTTCACATGCATCCCGGACTTCCGGCTGCGAATGATTCAGGCCGATGATCTGCACCTGATAGGGAGCAATGGAAAGCGGCCAGATCGGGCCGTAATCGTCGTGGCATTGTTCGACAACTGCCGCCATAGCGCGCCCGACACCAATGCCGTAACAGCCCATAACCATCGCCTTGGCTTTGCCATCCTGGTCAAGATAATTGCAGTTCATGGCGCTGGAGTATTTCGTTCCCAGCTGAAAGATATTTCCTACTTCGATGCCTTTGAGCATTTGCAAGGGCTGCCCGGTGACCGGGCAGGGATCGCCTTCCCGTACAGTGGCAATATCCGTGATCATGATGTCAGGATGTTCGCCAATTTCTCTGCTGAAATTAAAATTGCGCAAGTGATAGTCTTTTTCATTGGCGCCGACAACAAGATTGCTGGATTTTGCGACGGAGGGATCGACCACGACACGAATGCCATCAAGGGGGAGCTGATACAGCGACGCGAAGCCTGGGATTGCCCCCGCCGAACGGATCAATTCATCATCCGCGAAACTGAGTTCGGCACATTGCAGAGCCTTGTGTAGTTTGGCTTCATTGACTTCCAGGTCGCCACGGATATTGACAAAGACGAGTTTTCCTTCCATATCCTTGTAAAAAACCGCTTTGCAGGTTTGTTCGGCACGAATGCCCAAGCAACCCGCCACCTCTTCGATGCTTTTGCAGTTTGGGGTGGCGACCTTTTCGAGAGGCAAGGGCATTTCCTGAACAAAGTTCAGCGGAGATGCCGCAACTTCACGGTTGGCTCGATAACTGCCGTCTGGCGAGCAGAACAAGGTATCTTCACCGCAATCCGCAATCGCCATGAATTCATGCGAAACGGCTCCTCCGATCATGCCGGAGTCCGAGAGAATCGACAGGCAGTTATTCAGTCCGATGCGGCGGAAAATTCTCTCGTAAGCTTGATGCGCCAGCTGATAATATTTTTCCAGGCATTCCTGCGAGGTGTGGAAGCTGTACGCATCTTTCATGGTAAATTCCCGTACTCGGATCAGGCCGGCTCTGGGGCGTGCTTCATCGCGGTATTTGATTTGAATCTGATATAGCATGACCGGGAGTTGGCGGTGGGAGAGGATTTCGCTGCGAGCAATCTGCACGACGGCCTCTTCATGGGTCATGGCCAGCAACATCTCTTTGTCATTACGATCCCTGAAACGCAACAGCTCCTGCCCGACCTTGTCATAACGCCCGCTTTCTCGCCATAATTCCGCCGGCAGAACGACTGGCATCAGCACTTCTTGACCGCCAATCCGGTTCATCTCTTCCCGAATAATCGTCTCGATCTTGCGGACAATCCGGCAGCCTAAGGGCAGCAGCGTATAGATGCCGGTGCAAACCGAACGACAATACCCGCCACGTGCCAGAAATTTATGGCTTGCGGTCTGAGCATCCCGTGGCGCTTCGCGTAAACGCTGTCCTACTAATTGCGATAATTTCATATATTTCCTGACTTGAACTGAATTCCGTCGCTGACAAATCCACCACTATGGTATGTAAAGAACTCAATATACCCCAAAAAAAACAGCCTTGCAAGAAAAACTGTCTTTCAGTCAGCAAGTGCTGCTGACCGATTGCGGTTTTTTTATACTGCAGAGCAACTTGTCTGGCAAAGGAACGCCCGTATATTATTCAGTACAACCACTACGGAAACGATTTTGTCAGAAAGAGTCCTTTTTGTGAGGTGAAGGAAAGATCATGATTCGAAAAGCTTTTTACATGGAAGTCCAACCCGGGCGTTTGGAGCAATATACCCGGGCTCATAATCCGATCCCGGCAGAGCTTGCCGCGATCCTGAAACGCCATGGTGTGTACAATTATTCCATCTTCCATGATCCCGGCAGCAATGTCATGTTTGCGTATCTGGAAGCCGAAAATGAAGCAGAACTCGAGAAAATCAACGACTATGAGTGCTGCCATAAGTGGTGGAAACAGATGACAGAGAACTTGGTCTGCGCTTCGCCCGGTGATCTGAAAGCCAAAGAAGAGCCGATGCAAGAAGTGTTTCATTTGAACTAATAAGGAGTTTTTATGCAGATGCCATTGGAATTTTCCTTGAAACTTTCTCT
>JBAXYW010000026.1:0-17619 GCA_041670605.1 Lentisphaeria bacterium | reverse complement strand
CCCAGTGGAATAGCCATCGACTTCTACTGGAACCCAGGGATTTACCTCGTTGCTGCATTTGAGGATCCGGTTCAGTAGCAGTTCCAGGCTTTCCAGGCTTTGGCCTTTGCGCCCAATCAGGCGTCCGGCCTCGCTGGAATTCAGGCAGAGTTTCAGGCGATTATCTTCAAGTGCTCCAGCGCTTACTTCGGCATTAATTCCCAGCAGTTTGACCATTTCAGTAAGGGCAGTGGTCGCTTTCTCTTCAAGGGCAGTGGCTTCCATCATGGTGTCTTCTCCGTTATAGCAGGATTGTCTGTGAATCTTGTCATCCTGGAATGACAATGGCATTGCCGGCTTGGCCTTTTTTGTTTTCCAGACGTCGGATGACCAGCATCTGCACAATCGACAGCAGCTGGTTGACGGTCATATACAGGGTCAAGGCGGAAGGCATACCGTAAAACATGAAGATGAAAACGATGGACATCATATTCATCATTTTTGCCTGATTGGGATCCGGCGATGGGGTCAGGCGCTGTTGTAGATACATGGTCGCTCCCATCAGCAGAGCCAAGGGGCGGATCGGCAAGCCGAACAGGCTGAAAAACAAGTCATCCGGCATCGACAGATCAACGGCCCAGAGAAATCCCGCATGGCGCAGTTCAATGGCATTTCGGAAAGTATTGAAAAGGGCAAAGAAAACCGGGATTTGGCAGAACATCGGTAGGCACCCGCCCAATTGACTGACTTTGTTGGCCTTGAACAACTCCTGTTGTTTGCGGTACATCTTTTGCGGATCGTCTTTGTACTTCTCCCGCATTTTTTTCAATTCTGGACTGAGTGCGGACATTTTCCGCATGGAGACCGTGCTGCGGTGGTTCAACGGCCAGAACAGCAGTTTGACCACTACCGTCACCCCGACAATACCCAAGCCGTAACCGATACTGGGTGGAAACAGTTGGCTGATCCATAGCATGCTGGCGAGCAAGATTCGGCTTAGCCATCCCATCCAGGAGAAGTTCCAGAAAAAGAAACGATCCATTTCCATGATCGAATCCAGATTTCCACCGATGGCATGTAATCGTTGGATATCTTTGGGGCCGGCGTACGCGCTGAATTCGAAGGTGAATTCTTGTTCAGGAGCCAGATTGACTGGCGGCAGGATTCCCCTGGCGTGCAATCTGGGCTGTTCATTGCTGTTGACCAAGTTATCCGCCAGTCCGGGAACCGCATTGGCTTCCAACCCCCTGAATCCGTCTCCATTATTAAGACGTATGTGGAAGAGAAAATATTTAGAATGTACCGCCAGCCAGGAAGCCGGTGTAACCGCCAAAGCGGCTTGACGCTCGACCGTCATTTTCTTGCTGACGTCTTTCATTCTCAGCGTCTTGACTTTTTCAGTCCCCACACCGGCATACGAAATGCCACCACTGGATTCTCCAATCCTAGTTTTGCGTTTAGCGGAAATGGTTGGTGGTAGAGCACCGGCTTCAAGCCGGAGCTGCGCTATGGATACCGGATTTTGCGTCTGGTTCTTCAGGGTAACCCGATAAGTGAATTCAAAATCCGAGTCCAGTACCGGCTGCCAAGTTTCGCTCACCTGTAGCTTTCCATCGCTGCTGGAACGGGTTAACCGCACCGCAGAATTTTCTGCCATCTCGGCTTTTCCGGGTAGCAGATCCCACCCTGCGGCGCTACTATTCAGTGCCAGGAAAGGGTAATCATAATGACCGAGTATTACCTTGCCGCCATTATCCTCTTTGTCATGTCCTTTGTGCTGTAAATGCTCTTCCAGCTCGACACCCGTAATTCCGCCGCCGGCCGGGTCGATGCTGGCTTGCAGATGTGTTGGAATTACCAGTAGGAGAGGTTCGGTTTCCGGTAAAGGGGCGGGTTGTAGCGCATTATATTGTCCCGGTGTACCGTTGGAAATCGGTTGAATTCCATGCAGCAACGGGGGATTACCCGATTCAGCCGGAACCGGGGTTAACGGTGACGTTTCGGCGGTTCCCTGCGACGAAATGGCCGTCTGTGGCGGAAGAGGTGCTGGAGCAACCACTTTCTTGGAATTATACCAGATGACCATCAGGAAGGCGAGGCCACAGGCGACGACTCCAGCAATGGTGACTGGATCATATTTTTGCTTACTATTCATGTTGCTTATCCGTTTGCTTATCCGTTTCAGTTCCTGGTACGGGATCATATACGGAACCATGATAAAAAGGGTGGCAGCGTGCCAGCCGCCAGAGACTCAGCAGACTTCCTCGAATGCAGCCATGCTTGCTCAACGCCTGAAAGGCATACTCCGAACAGCGGGGCTGAAACCGGCAGCAGGCCGGCTTCAAAATACTCAGATAACGCTGATAAAACCGGATCAGCCCAAGCAAAATTTTCTGCAAAATAGTCATTGTAATTTGCTGCCGGCAGCCCATTTCCCGGGCGTGTAATTCCTCTTTCAGAGCGCGTTTATTTCGCTTTTCCAGAGTTTCATTTGCCTGCCGATCTGGCGAACTTCGGCCAGTACATCCGGCATTTTAGCGCTATCCATTCTTCGTCGCGGGATCAGCAACATCCATACGGGGTTCAGATCGTCATAAATGAGACGAAAGACTTCCCGAAATAGGCGTCGCGCCCGATTCCGCCGAACCGCCAAACGATCATAACGCCGTGAAATTAAAAACGCCACCCTTCGTTGACCGTCAGGCGGCGTTTTCAAAACGACAACAATACAAAATTTTCCAGTCTGACTGAGCCTGCTGTTTTTGACCAGTTGCAAATCACGTAAACAAGACAACCTGGCTTGCTTGCCAAAGGCAGAACTTTTTTCCAATTTTGTGCTTGCAGTAATTTCAGACATCAAACAAAAAAGATACGGGCAGACGAATCAAACAATGCTCCGCATCAACCGTGAAGATTTCAGGCGGCCAGACGTTTGCGGCCAATGCGACGGCGATTGGAGATGATTTTGCGGCCATTGCGGGTCGCCATCCGGGCACGGAAACCAAGCTTGCGCTTCCGGGGAATGCTGTGGGGTTGATATGTTCTTTTCATGATGCGATCCTTTCCATATGGAGATGAAATCAAAACTCTTCAAAAAAATAGATTAAATACTATAATTCGTCAAAGCCAAGTTAGCAAACCCGATGAAAGTAAAAGCTGATGATCGAAGAATTTAAAATGTACCAGAAAGAGATTTATGCTGCAAAAATTTTATGAGTTCGGAGGAATTGGCTAAACTGAGGATCAAACCCTTAAAACGAATTGAACCTTGCAACTTGCCGTGGTATATTTTAAAAAATCTCATGGTGAATCCTTTCTTTTGGATATTGAATATTTGAGAAAGTATTCACCCTTTTTTTTGCATACGTCAAGTTGAGCGAAGAAAATTTCAGGTTGTAGACGCCAGTCCACACTGTGTCTGTCCGGTTTGTCCGTGTCCGTCCGTGTTAACTGTAATGAGGGTTTTGTTGTTATGGATGCTGCGTTAAAAGAATTGGCTGAGGTTTCGCGTTTTTATGGGAGCGATTCCTCATATGTTTTTCTAGGCGGTGGGAACACCTCGGTGAAGCTCGGGGATCGTTTGTATATCAAGCCGAGCGGGACGGCTCTGGCAAGCATCCAGCCGGAGCAGTTTTTAGCGCTGGAGCGTGCTGTCGTGGATCAGATTTTTAAGTTAGACTCCGGATTAAGCGCGGCGGCACGGGAAGCCTGTGCGAAGGAGATTCTGCAATCCGCAGTACGTCCTCTGGGTTCCGGTCGTCCTTCCGTGGAAGCCCCGGTGCATCAGGTTATGGAATATCAATTTATCGTCCACCTGCATCCGGCTTTGGTCAACGGCATGACCTGTGCGAAAGATGGTAAAACAGCCTGCACGCGTTTATTTCCGGAAGCTGTTTGGCTGGATTACTGTGATCCGGGCTGCACGCTGGCTAACAAGGTGCGACAGGGGCTGGAAAAGAACAAAAAAACAAATGGGCGGCAAGCACAAATTGTGTTTCTGCAGAATCATGGCGTCTTTGTCGGAGCCGATAGCAGTGACGAAATCAAAGCCCTGTATGCTGGCATTATCGAACGTCTGCAGAAGGCTTACCAGGCAGCCGGCGTCAGCGCTGAAGTGAAACAGAGCGAAGCGGATGCGGTGGCCGTTCAGACCCTGGCTCCGGCTTTGCGTACCCTGTTGGGCAATTCGGACGACGGCAAACGCGTGCTCGTGCATTGTGTCGGCAACTGCGACGCTTTTGCCGGCCCCCTGACTCCTGATCATATCGTCTATGCGAAATCCTTTGCGTACACTGGGTCGGGAACAAAAGACGAGCTGGCGGCCTTCCGCAGCCAGCGGGGCTACCTGCCGAAAGTGGTTTGCATCTCCGGGAAAGCCTTGTTCACCGTTGGTACGGATCTGAAGGAAGCATTATCGGTGCAGACAGCCCTGGAGAATGCGTTGCAGATTGAGGCTTTGACACAGGCCTTTGGCGGAGCGCGTTATTTAACTGCAGCAGAATATGGTTTTATCGAGAATTGGGAAGTCGAATCCTATCGCCGCAGTGTTCAGGGTTCTGGCGGCGGGCGTCTAGCCGGACGGGTCTGCGTTGTAACTGGGGGCGCCCAGGGCTTTGGTCTGGGGATCTCGGAATATCTGGCTGCCCAGGGCGGCATCGTCGTTATTGCAGATATGAACAAGGACGGCGCAGAAAGCGCTGCGGCTGCGCTTTGTGAAAAGTTTGGCAGCAAGCGCTCCTTTGCGGTAGAAGTCAATATTTCCGACGAGGCCTCTGTTGAGCGCATGTTTGCGGAAATCACACATTGTTGCGGCGGTCTTGATTTACTGGTGGCCAATGCCGGAGTATTGCGGGCGGGTTCCGTGCTCGAGCTCAGCCTGAAGGACTGGAATTTTGTCACCAACATCAATTACACTGGATATTTTCTTTGTGTGAAGCATGCCGCGCGAGTGATGTCTCGTCAGATTGTGGATGGCGTCGGGCAGTGGTCTGACATCGTCCAGGTCAATTCCAAGAGTGGGCTGGAAGGCAGCAATAAGAACGGGGCCTATGCCGGATCGAAATTCGGGACGATCGGGTTGACCCAAAGTTTTGCCAAAGAGCTGGTTGAACAGCACATTAAAGTCAACAGCGTCTGCCCGGGCAATTATTATGACGGCCCCTTGTGGAGTCATCCGGAAAAAGGTTTGTTTGTACAGTATCTGAGCACCGGAAAAGTCCCCGGCGCAAAAAGCATCGAGGATGTGCGCCGTTTTTACGAAGACAAAGTACCGATGCGGCGGGGCTGCCTACCCGCCGATGTCGCTAAAGCAATTATCTATTGTGTTGAACAAGATTACGAAACCGGACAGGCCATCCCGGTAACCGGCGGCCAAGTTATGCTGCATTGAAAAAAGGTATTTTATGAAAACAGACAATCAACCCATGAATAACAGCGGAGAATTGGAAAGTCTCTATCCCAATACTGGTAAACAGCGCCAACAAGTAACAAATTGGCGCAACGAATTTCACCGTACTCGAGGTGAAGAATGGGCCAACGGAATCAGCCACCTGGTGGGAATGATCTTCGGAATTGTAGCTTTGGTCATGCTTTGCGTTTATGCCACTCTGCATGGCGGCACACTCCAGATTGTCAGCAGTGCCGTCTTCGGTGCCACTCTGATCCTTCTGTACAACAACTCAACTCTGTATCATTTGGTCAAAAATTATCGCTTGAAAACCCTTTTTCAGACCTTTGATCATATCGGCATCTATCTGCTGATCGCAGGCACCTACACCCCCTTTGCGCTGCTGGGTTTGCGGGGCACGGAGGGCTGGACAGTATTCTGTATAGTCTGGGGATTGGCCGTGTTTGGCCTTTTGCTGGAAACGGTTTTTCGAAAGTTGCGGAAATTGTCACTGCTGATTTATCTGTGCATGGGCTGGATCATTGTCTTTTTCTTCCCGACTCTGTTGAGCAATATCAGCACACCGGCCCTAGCATTGCTGATCGCAGGTGGCATATCCTATAGCATCGGTGTCATTTTTTACGCCATGGATAAAGTGCCATATATGCATACGGTCTGGCACTTTTTTGTACTGGGCGGCAGCGTCTGTCACTGGGTTTCTATCAATTTCTTCATACTGCCACAATAAATCCGACGAAAGAAGCGGATCCTGGATCATGCTGAACAGCAAACAGAAAAAACTGATCGAGCAATTATCCGGGCGTCACGGGCGGAAGAAATCGCCGTATTTTCTGGCTGAGGGGGTGCGCTGCTGCCTGGAAGCCGTGCGGCGGCGTCCCGAATGGTTGCAGGCGGTATTTTGTGATCTTTCCTTTCGTAGCCATCCGGCGTATGTAGAATTCAGCGCTGCCCTGGCTCAACATGGTATGTCGGCAGAAGAACTCAGCAACGCTGCATTTGCATCGCTGGCGGTTACTGAACATCCCCAGGGAATTTTATGCATATTGAACAAACCCGAGCCAGAACCGGTATCCTTGCCGCGCCCCTTCTGCCTGATTCTCGATCAAGTACGGGAGCCTGGTAATGTCGGAACGATTCTGCGTACAGCCTGGGCAGTCGGCCTGAATACGGTCTGGCTGACCTCAGGCAGTGCGGATGTCTATGCCCCGAAAGTCATCCGAGCTGGCATGGGAGCGCAATTTGCTCTGCAGCTGCAGGTCTTTCCATCGCTGCAAAGCGCCGTGGAAGAATTTCACCTAGTCGGAGGCGCTGAAATCTGGTGCAGCATGCCGGATGCGGGCTGTAGCCTTTTTGCGCCGGAATTTACCCTCAACAACAGTGCCTTGATCATCGGTAATGAGGGAGACGGGATCAGCCATCCGGAACTCGGTAAGGCCGTGACAATTCCCATGCCGGGTCAGGCTGAATCCCTGAATGCCGCACAAGCCGCAACCATCTTCCTGTTCGAAGGCGTGCGCCGGGGAATCCTGCAGTAATTCCAAGGAATCAGCAATGCGAAAAGAGTGCCCTCAACAAACGCTTTTATTTTTTCTAGCCCTGGTTGTGCCGGGGCTTCTGCTTGGGGAGTCGCTGCGGAATCCGACTTGGGCGACGCCAATGGAGCTGGCGGGGGTGGAGAATCTGCATCAGGTTGAAGCGGGCTTGTATCGTTCCGGGCAACCTACGGCTGAAGGGTTTAAAAATCTATCGGCGTTGGGGATTCGGACGGTATTGTCTTTGCGTTCTAACCACACTGATCTGGAACTCACAGAAGGTACTGGATTGTGTTTATTAAAGGTGCCGATGGCGGCCTGGTATATTCGGGATGCGGATGTTATCGCGGCATTACGGATTCTGAAAAACCGCAAGTCTGAAGAACCGCTGCTGGTGCATTGTTGGCATGGAGCAGACCGCACCGGACTGGTGATTGGCGCATATCGGATAATCTGCCAGAATTGGACGGTGGAGGCAGCGGTTGATGAGTTGCAAAATGGGGGCTTCGGACACCATATAATTTTTAATAATATTACGGATTATCTGAAAAATATGAAGATTGAAAAAATTCGGGCAGAAGTCACGCAGTAGGGCGAACTTTAGCCTGCTGTTCCCGTTCCCAGATTCTCCCCCGAATGGGGCCGGAGCTTCCAGCTCCGGATCCGCTCCCATCCCGGGCGCTCGCAAGCGAGCGCCAACAGAACAGCAAAAACAGCGTTTGTAGTACAGGCTTATAGGCTGCGTAGCCCCCGCTGGCGCTCCATAGCCCGCTCCGCTTTCCCGTCCGTGTATCCATGTCCGTCTGTGTCCGTGTTCGGGATCTACGGTGTTTTCACGGCAGCGAGCAATTCCTGTACGATTTGCAGGGTGCTTCGTCCTTTGGCTTCAGCTTCGAAGTTCAGGATCAGTCGATGTGCGAGAACACTTGGAGCGACGGCCTGGATATCCTCCGGAAGGACATAATTGCGTCCCAGCAGCATGGCTTTGGCACGTCCAGCCAGAATCAGGCCAATGCTGGCTCTGGGAGAGGCGCCGACTTCGATGGATGCCGCGGCAGAAAAGGTGATTTCGCTTTGCTCGGCGGACATTTGTTTCTGCTCACCGGGCCGGGTTGCGATAACCAAATCAAGGACATATTGCCGGATGTCGGGTGCGAGATAGACTTGGTCAAGGGTCTGGCGGGCGGCCAGTATCTGTTCCGGAGTGCAGATTTTCTGCACCTGGGAACAGGGCTTGCTTCTGGCCATGCGCTCGAGAATCTGCTCCTCTTCATTACGATTGGGATATTTCAGCAGGACTCGCAGCAGGAAACGATCTTTCTGCGCTTCCGGCAGCGGATAGGTACCCGTCTGCTCGATGGGATTTTGAGTGGCGACGACCAGATAGGGTTCTGGCATCGGGATGGTCTCTCCGCCAATACTGACCTGATGTTCCTGCATGACTTCCAGCAAAGCGCTTTGGGTTTTGGCGGGCGCCCGGTTGATTTCATCAGCCAATACGATATTGGCGGCGATGGGGCCGACTTTGACGGCGAAACTTTGCTCTGCCGGTCGGTAAATTGTGCTGCCTGTGATATCGGTTGGGAGGACATCTGGAGTGAACTGAATGCGGGAAAAGGTACCGCCCAGGGTGCCGGCCAGGGTTTTGACCGCCAGAGTTTTGGCCAAGCCGGGGAGCCCCTCCAACAGGATGTGTCCCCCCGTTAACAAGCCAATCAAAAGCCCATCGACCAGCTCGGCCTGGCCAACCAGAACGGCGCCCATTTCCTGACGAATCTGCTGCAAAAAACAAGTCTCGCGAAGGAATTCTGAAGATTCATTACTCATTATAGCATACCTGAAAAAGAATTGTAAGAAGATACTGGCAGAGCAAAAGGCGGCGATGATATTATGTTACGTGAAATGCAAGTTTCCAGTAATTCGGGGAATATTTGTGTAAAAAAGCTTTGGCCTGAGTGGGATTGAAACACTATCAAGAGATTAAATGGGATGCTGGATTCCTCTACGATTCAAGAACTGGTACGCTTATTATTTTTGCGGGTGCAACGCGAAGCGCGTTCCGGTTTGACGGGCTTGTATGCGAGCCGCTTTCGGGGACGGGGGCTGGAATTTGCGGAATTGGTCGAATATCAGGATGGGGATGATGCTGGCAGCATCGATTGGCTTGCGAGCCTGCGTTCCGGGAGGATGTACCGCAAGCGTTACCAAGAAGAGCGGGAAATTCCGCTTATTCTGGCCTGTGATTGTTCGGCGTCGATATCCTGCCAGCCTCAGGTCTTGCAAGCACTGCGGGAAGCCGTAGCCTTATTTGCGGGTTGTGCGGCAAGCAGTCAGGATCCCATCGGATTGGTTTTTTTCTCGGATCATCTGGAACGCCGTCTGCCGCCGGGCCGCGGACTTCGTCAGGTCCGGCGGCTGTTGAGCGAACTGTATGAATATCAAGCGAGCGGGCGCCTGACGGACTTGGCCGCTTTGTTCCAGGAACTCGGCAATGCTTTTAGGCAACCCTGTCGGATTCTTGTGTTCAGTGACCTGTATGCTGCAGATTATACTGCTGCCTTGGGACGCTTGGCCCGAATTCATGACGTTCTGGTCTGCCACCTGGTTTTGCCTCCCGGGCAAGGCCTGCCACCGGGAGTATGGCTGGAAGTCGAAGACGCAGAACAAGGGAAACGATGTTTGTTCAATAATATGAACGCGGAAAATTCCGAAAAGGAAACAGATTTTAAACGGCAGTTGCAACGTATACGACAGGAAATTCTGGACTCCGGTGCAGACTATTTACTGCTACCGCCGGAACAAGCCGTGGCCACGAATATTCTGCAATTTTTTCGGACGGGAATCAGCCCATGAAATGGCACAATTTTTTCAACCTTCGAACCGGGCTGTGGCTTTCGACCGCGACTTTTCTGCTGTCCTGCACTTGGCTGCTGCTGCGTTTGTCCCCAAGCGAAACGAGCGGGGAATTTCAGCTTTCACGTCCGGAACCGGCTTTTCTTGGTAATCTCGGAGAAGTGAGTCTGGAAGTGCGCAGTTGGCTGCCGCCTGAAGCAGACAAACTGCGATTAACCTCTGCGTCAAACAGCCTGGATTTTTCGCCGGCGCAGCGGCTTCTGGTCGGAATCAGCAAAAAGGGTTTTCGCTGGCAATGCCGCCGCTTTTTCTGGGCGGTGGAATTTGGGAACTATCCGTCGCTGCAGGCTTCCTACGGTGCAGAAAAATTGCAGCACCTGGTTTTGGATATGGCTGTGCTTCACCGCCCGAATCTGACAAGTTTGGAAATCCCCCGGGAATTCCCTGCCACACAGTCGGATTTCCTCTGGCCCATATTGTGTTTTTCCCTGCTATTGGCCATCGGTCTGGATGCTGGGCTGGCATTTTGGCAGCGGCAACAGCCGCGAGCCCAAGCATTACGTCGGCTGAAACACTTGCAAGCCGGGAAAGCGGGCGGCGCAGAACTGTGGCAAATTTGGCGGTACTTCGCCAACCCTTCCTGCTACAGCCTTCAGCTGGGAGCGGAAATTGGCAAAATGCGCTTTGCCCCCGGGGCGATGACAACGGTGCGTTTTGAACGCTGCCGAAAACTTTTGGCCGGGGAACTTCGGCTTCAGGGAACTGTGGTAAGGGTGAGCCATTGCGCCCGATGATAGCCGTGCTGCTCGTAATTGAACTTGATACGGAGGCCTTTCTGCATGAGTTCGGCACCGGGTACTTTACTTTGATCAGGGAGCAGATAGCAGGCCTCCGGATCGAGTCCCTGCAGACGCAAAACCTTCTGCGGATCCCCATCGCTGTTTTTATGAAAGGCAAATAGATTGATTTCGCCGCTGTGGCGGTCGAGGAACTGGAAGGTGATCCAGCCTTCGGCGTGGGTTAGCGGTTCGACTGGGGTCAACAAGTAGACTTCCGAATTAAAGATGGCTTGGCGATGTTCTTTGTAGTGGCTTACTTCCGCGGCAATTTTGTCAAGAGTTTCCGGGCGCATTCCGGCAAGATCGCCGGAGAAGCCGGCCACCCCCATGAAGTTTGAGAACAAGCCGAATTGCAGATCAAAGGTACTGAAGTCGTACCAAGTCGCTGCCCTGGGCGTGACCATGATTTCCTGAGAATCTTTTGCATCGGGGCGGTAATCGCCGGTACCGCAAGCCACCAGCCAGCGAAAAATCCGTCCAGGGGGAAAGCGCAACAGCATGCCCTGGGTAATGCGTAGGACTTCCCAAGGGTCGGCGTTGTCGCTGACGAAATGCGTATCAAAGATGCGGAGAGTATTGAGGTCGGTACGCAGTGCACCGCTGGCGCAATTTTCCATGATTACATCCGGGAAATCCTGGTGGATTCTCTGCATGGTCTGATACCAGCCGGTGGCAAAACCGCGCAATTCGCTTCCGGAAGGATCATAGCCCAGAGTATTATTCATGTCAAATTTGATGTAGCCGAGCTCATATTTTTGGATCGCAGCAGCGATAAAGTCATAGAGATATTGACAGCCATCCGGGATTTCACAACGGATGCGGAAATTTCCGCCGAGCAGGCCATTGGCCTGTGGGTTGGTGCTTTGGAAGCAGTGCGGGAATTGTTTCAGAGCCGGAGCGGCGGCGGCCAAGGCTTCGGCCTCGAACCAGATTCCGAAACGCAAGCCCGCTTTGCGGACTTCGGCGGAAAAATCGGCCATTTTGCCAAAGAAAGCCGCAGTTTCATTCTCGCGCCAGTCTCCGAGCCGGATATACCAGCCGGCATCAATAACAAAGGCCTCACAACCAATTTTTTTTGCTGCTTGCAACTGTTGACGCAAACGCGGAAGCTCAAGTTTCGCCATCTTATCGAGCCAAGTATTGTAAACAACCGGCAATTTTTTGAGTGGTGGCACGAGGTGTTCGAGGGCATAGCGGTGCAAAGCCGCAGAGCCGGATTCAATTTCCCGCGTGGGAAGTACCTGGAGCAAGATTTCCGGGCCATGGAATTGTTCACCCGGGAGCAATTCGAGGCAGAGATCTTCATCCGCTTGTCCGAGTTCGGCGATCAGGTTCGCTTTGAGGTTGGAAAAAACCTGTTTATTAAATCGGCAACACCAATTCCCTTCGGGCAACACATGAAAAGCG
The DNA here is from genome assembly GCA_041670605.1 of Lentisphaeria bacterium. GTDB lineage: Bacteria > Verrucomicrobiota > Lentisphaeria > Oligosphaerales > Oligosphaeraceae > JAQVUB01. The sequence goes on along the minus strand of JBAXYW010000026.1, from coordinate 5,602 downwards.
ATGGCCTGTGCAGCATATTTTTCGCGTACAGCCGCAAAAGGGGTACCGCCTTCTGTAGAACGTCCCCAGCGTGAAGAAAGGCGGAGAGTGCCCGTGTTAAAATCATTCCATTGACCCTGATTTTCCCGTCCCCAGCGATTGATCTGGGCATAGACTTCATAGTCGCCGGAACGAAAGGGGAAACGCGCCAAGAAGCGGCGAAGCAACAGGGGTTTAACACTGCAGTTTTGCAAGCGGTCACGTCGGCTAATCAAACCGCTGTGCGGGCAACGTTTCCATTCGGAACGAATTTGTACCGTTCTGGTGCTATCCTCCAGCACGAAAGAAAGCCCATCTCTACTTTCTTTGGCATCGATACATTGTAGATTTTCCGCTTCCAGGCGGAGGTTTCCGCAGGCCGCGAGGATCATACCGTTGGCAGCTGGGATTGTTGGCTGGCAATCATATTCGCCAAGGTTGCGCAGAAAAAGCTGCTTGTCGATAATTTCAAAAACAAGTTGACCAAGGTGAAGGGTTGTCGACATGGAAAAGGGTTCCTTTTTTTAGGGAGGCGGTAGACCAACAGCTCAAGGGGAGTTTGGCGAATCGACTGATCGGAAGGGTGGTATTACCAGCAGCGCGAGAGACACCCAGAGCCAGCGTTTGCTCAACAGATCATCCCACAGACAACAAACCAGTACTGCCAAAACAAAAAGAGTAATGGTAAGGTGCTTTTTTTGGCAGTGAAACAGCCAGAAGGTCAGGCAACAAAACAGCGCCGGAAGACCGAAAAGAGTGGCGAGATTGAGATATTCGTGATGCGGATCCATAAAGGTGGCAAAGGGCTCAACCCAATGCGGAGTATTGTACTTCGCCGCCATCTCAACAATTTTTTTGCGATCGGCGAATTTTGGGTAATTTTCCCGCAGGGCTTTACTGCCGATGCCAATCAAGCTGTATCGTCCTTGATCAACAAGCATTTTGAGGTAAATTTCCTGATGGATCGTATAATTTCCCTGACAACTGGTATTGATATAGGGGAATTGTTTGGAAAGGGGGAAGGTCGGCAGCAGTACCGTCAGCAGGCAAAGAGCGCCAAACAGGATCAAAACGGTGCATGCCGGAACCCGTAGAATTCTTCGTTTTTCCGGCCAGGCTTCCAGCAGAATGCCGGTCAAAACAGCCAGTGTCATCAGAGCGTGTTTGCTTGCGCTCGACACTAAGGGAAGCAGACAAAGAGCAAGTATTCCAAAAAACAGCAGGCACTGCCGCCAGTTTTGCCAGGCTTTAAATTGCTTTTGCAGCCAGGGGCGCAACAGAATGACTGGCAAAACATAAAAGCTTCCCAACAAATTTGGATTTGGAAAGAGGGCCTGATAGCGCATGGCTAATAAGGCCAAACCGCGGTCGGCAGAACTCGAGTCGTGATAAAAAAGAGAATATCCTGGAAAATTTGGGAAAAACACAGCGATGAGGCCAAGACAAAAGCCGCCTAAAAGCAAGCACAGCAAGGCGAACCCAAGACGGACTTGGACTTTTTCTTCGAGAGGATTCAAGCGGAAAAAGAGATACAGCATCCCCATATAAGCAAACACACTGAAGTCATAAAAACTGCCGTTACCGCAATAGCTGTGATAAACACTGGTAAGAAAAGCGAGAAGTAAAAAAGCAGGCAGAGTATATTTGCTCTGCTTTATGATCAGCAAGGCCGCTCGCCAATGCCAGAGGATAAAGCCTGCCAACAGAGGCGCCAGAAGATCCTGAGCAGCAAACGGAGAAAAAAGCGGAAGATTCAGAAAAACCAGCAGAATATAGGTCACCGCCAGACCGCTGCCAAATTGCTTGAAATTAGAGGAGGACATGAAAAAAACTTCAACGGATAATGAGCAAGTAGGAGAATAAAACAAATTTTCGAGATTTGCTCATAATATAGTTTCGGTTTCGCAAGATTGGCTAATGATCCGTAGATTACGAAAACACCGACGAGTACGGACGAACCTGGGGTGGACTGACGAACAAAAACCTAAACCATCAGTAGCCAGTAATTCAGAAACTGGCAGAAGGTCATGCGCCGGAGGCGCATAACCATGCTTAACCACAGGTTTTAACCTGGGGAGAGATACCTTCCCAAGGCTGGGTGCCGCGGAGAGGCACTACAGAGAAAACGAGACAGTACATCTGCCGTTCTCCCGGCGGTCGCAAGTGACCGCTGGGAACGGGAGCGGATCCGGAGCTGGAAGCTCCGGCTACTTTCTGGGGAGAACCCGGGAACGGGAGCGGATCCGGAGCTGGAAGCTCCGGCTACTTTCTGAAGAGAACCCGGGGAAGGAGACGCGAACTGAAGCTCGCTGAAGTCATTCCTTTTCGTGCAGCTGTTCCAGGATTTTCACGGTCTGATCCACCAGTTGCTGGCCACCCTTTGGCGAAACCAGATTGCAGAAAAGACAGGCACTATAGCCTTTGCCCTGAGCGCCACGAGTGGTCGCCAGATAAGTACCTCCATCCGGCCCGGGAACTCCCGTCAACTGAATAATAAAAGTTTGCAAAAATGGACTGCGCGCTTGGATTCGATGCATGAAATCCATGTATAATTCAAAACGATTCGAGGCAAAGGCAATATCCCCTATTCTTAAGACATGCAGTTCGGTTGGCAGACGAGGTTCCGCCGCCTGGGTTTCATAACGCTTGATAATCCGCTGGAAACGGGCGCGTTGAGCAACTAACTGCGAATTTCTGATCAAACGTTCCTTCGGTGTCCCTTCTTGGCAAAAATCCTGCTCCAGCAAAGGGGTCAGAGATTGGACGGCAAACTCATATTCCGTTTTGCTGATCAGGCGCCGCGACAGCTTCACTGTCTTGACGATATGCTCAATCGGCAATTCCGTGCAAATCTCCTTCTTCGCCCAAGAATACACTTCCGTAAAACAGGCCGTAATTCGTTCCGCGATGTCTTTGCGTTCCGCAAGGTCTTTATCCGGAACCTGCCCGGCATTGCCGTATTTAAGTAGAAAACGTCGTTCCTGGGCTTGCTTATAGTGGAGAACGCGCGGGGACAAGTCGCCGCCTGCTGCACATTGCGGCAGGATAAAAATATCACCATGGACTTTCCGGATGGCTTCGCGGGTATCATGCCAGTAATCCGCGGACTGCATGAAACGATGCTCGGAATTTTGCGAAGGGCAGGGCACGTTGACAATCGCCCCTGTCAGCTTGTTTTGGCTGTCAAAGGTGAAAAGCAAGTTGACAAAATGATCTGCGCCAGCTTCATAATGGCTGAATTTCGCATCATTGGTATTACCGTACATCTGCGCTTTGCCATTGACCCGAAAACCGCTCGCAGTCTCCTGTGAGCGTTTGCTCAAATCATCAAAATAAACGACTCTACGGCTGTGTGCAACGACAGCATAGCCATATCCGAAGGCAATTCCGCCTGGGGTCCGTTTCTCGTACGCCTCACAAATGGCTTCCGATGCTTGAGTCGATAGAAAATCCCGGTAGTCATCGCTGGATGCAATCTCCACCCCATCATGCGGAACACTATCCACCTGTGCCGTCGAAGACCCTGTTTCCCAGCCGGATGCCTTGTCCTGATAATGACTCGGCCCGCAATGCGTATGCGTTGCATTCATCACAATCTTCAATACCGGAATCGCGGAATTCTGTTTGCCGACTTTACTGCGGATGTCGTCAAGCAATCCGGCCCGAATGACCACCAAGTCCGCCGATAGAAAAATCACACAATCTTGGCCATTGTCAATGACCAGCGCAGTTATCGTTACTGGATCCAGAATCCCTTCCGAAATCCGCATGTGAAACTGACCCGGAATGTTGATCGGTTTATCGGTTGATACATCGCGGGAAGCCCAGCCAATACGTAACTTGTCCATCAGTATGCTCCTTCTGATTTTTGTGAATGCTTTTCAGCACAAACCATAACTGTAATCACTCATACAACAAAAAAAAAGCAAAAGCAAAAAAAATACCATATTTAACAAGATTTTTCCGGAATCGCTCATTCCCCTCCTGGGACTTCAAGTGAAACTTGGCCAGAAAATGAGGATTGAACTCATGGAAATTCCCCAACTCTCATGGAAATTCCCCAACTCTCATGGAAATTCCCCAACTCTCATGGAAATTCCCAAACTCTCATGGAGGCTCCATGACTTTTTATGATAGTGTATGATTCTGCTTGAAAATTCACTCCAGGAAGCTATTTTTTTTGTCGTCACGCAGAAATCAGCCAGCCCACCCAACCGGGGGGGCCTCCTACCCTAAAAGGGACGTGCGCGCGAAAAATGCTTCGCAAAAAGGAAATTGGGGGGGAGGAGCAGGAGTGACCGATTGTTTTTCCAACATCATGGGAATTGCAGTATAGGGAATTGATAGCGAAAGAAGCTTGCCAGAATCAGGCAGCACAGGGTTGCCAGCAGCAATTCTCTCTGCAGGGCTTTGCGTTCGGGCTGTTTGCGTTCTATCGTCTTGTTAGCCATTTTTTCCACAAGGCGATGGATGGCAACGAGCAGGTTTTCCGTATCCGCCGCCGAAAAATATGTTCCGGCAGTCTGCGTGGAAATTGTCTGTAATATGCCTTTATCAAGTTGTTCCGCCACGGCCTCCCAGCGCCGTCCGCTATCCGTATTGACCGGATGATAGCCGCGTTTTCCGCCAATCCCAATCGTATAAATAATTACGCCGTGCTCTGCTGCCAGAACGGCGGCTTCTTCCGGCCTTGTCTGGCCGGAGCTGTGATCCGCGCCGTCGGACAATAAAACAAGAATTTTCTGCCGGTCTGCTGTCTCGGTCTGTAGAGCCCGGACAGCGCAGAGGATCGCTTCGCCCAATGCTGTGCCATCCGCAAAATCCGTCGTCTGCAAAGAATCCAGACGTTTTTGCAGCAGTTCTGTTTTTCGCATCAGGGGGCAAACCAAACAGGGCTGCTGTGCAAAGGCAACCAGCCCTGTGCGGAAGGCGGGATTTTGTTCCAGCAACCAGTGGATGGTTTGTTGTGCTGTCAGCAGGCGGTTCGGCGGCAGCCCGTTTTCCGGAAAAGGTTCCGGCATCGGAAGGTCTTCCGGCCAATCCACCGCTTCCATGCTCCCCGACACATCCAACACCAGCATCAGATTGGGACGTAGCGTTTCTAAACGGTGTTTTTGCCAAGTGAGATGCGGCTCGCTTGCACCGAGGATCAGCAGTGCTGCACTCAGGAGTACACACCAGCGCCACCAATAAACGTAATGTCGCCAATGATTCCGTTCTCCAGCAAGTGAGTGTAGATCAGCGACCGGTAATGCCCGCCCACGTGCTCGGAATAGCAATAAACAGGGCAGCAAAAGCAACCATAATATATACGGATGTGAAAAACTAATCGCCATGTTATTACGCTAAACGGTCTTGCCAGCTGCTCGGAGGGGTTACGGGGGAGTTGTGAACGGGAGCGGTCGTTCTGTGGGTGGTCGCTTGCGACCGCCGGGAGCGGGGAAGCGGGCTGAAGCCCGCCGGAGCCACGCAGGCTGAAGATAATGTGTCAATGTCAAGCCGTTTTTAGAGATTTTTCGAGCGATTTTTGAAAAAAGATTTCAGAGTACGGTTTGTCATTCACAACTATGCTTCTCATGATTTG
>JBAXYW010000025.1:0-17715 GCA_041670605.1 Lentisphaeria bacterium | reverse complement strand
GTCGATTTGCTTTGGCGGAAACCCGGATTCAGTGTGGTCAATAAGACGATACGCCTCTTCGGCAATGAGGCCATTACAAAGCGAATTCTCAATGACCTGCAAAAAGAAAGCGGCGAAACTTCCTTAGCCAAGCTTTCATTGGAGAATCAAATTCTGGAAGCCGGGACAGCGGTTCAGCATGAGGATTTGAATATTTTGCCGCTACCCGCCAATCACGCACCACGGGAAAAGCCCTTATTTTATGTCTTCACCCGCAAGCAGAAGAGTATCTTGATTGCCAATGACACCGGTTTTCCCGGCCCGGAAGCCTGGGCTCTGCTCGCGCAGCAGAAACTTGATGCCGTGATTTTAGACTGCACTGGCGGTGCTCATCCGGTGCATCGCTCCAACAAAAATGGGCATATGGGAGCCGACAGCAATATCGAGTTTCGCAAGCGCCTGCTGGAATTAGGTGTCATCCGTCAAGAAACGCCAGTGTTTTCCAATCATTTCTCGCATAACGCCCTCTGTACTCATCAACAACTATGCGATTACTTGGAACCGCATGGCATCCAAGTCGCGTATGATGGGATGGTGTTGGAAATATGACCGCACCGACCCCGAAAACTCTGGAAGAACACCGGGATTATCTATACGACATCGTCAAGCTCCAGTTATTCTTCCTGCATCACTGGCTGACTGAGCATCCCGACGAAAGCGTTGTGGAAGTGCTTCGGAACCGAATTGATATCTATCGGAAAAGCAACAGTAATCCTGGCGCCTTGAATCCGGCAACTTGCTGCTGGGATTCTCCAGAATGGCAGGCTCTCGAAAACGCCATTATCTACGTTTATGATGAAAACCGTTCCGATGCGTCAGCTTTTGAGCAGGCAGCCTTTGCCGTTATCCAACCGTCACTTGATGCCCGTTGCGAACGCGATTATCTGGACCACAGCGCGCTGGTTTCCTATCAATGCGGATGCTTGCGGCATAACCTCGAAGTCGGCTCCAAGCTTAATGACCTGGGGTTTCACATTGCCAATTCCCTGGCTCCGGATTCTTTTTTTTCGCATCCGGATTATCTGGTCGCTTGTTTCCGTAAACTTCTGGATGTCGCTGAGAAACAGTTTGGGGCAACCCATATTTCCACCGGCACCTGGCTCAATTCAGTCCCCAAATGGCTGGCTTATTTTCCGGAGGAATGGCTGCAGAATAGGAGTCCAGCCCATACGGATATCAAATGGCATTACGGTTTCTGGGGACAATTCATCAGCGCCCGAGGGACTTTCAATCACCGATATGGCCAAATACTCCGCCAGACAGGGAAACTCCCCTTCTATCCACGCTCGTCCTACTGCAGGATTTCTGCAATGCGGGAAAAACTGGATACTCTGGAAAAAGAGTCTTAAATAAGCATAACTTAGCCGCCAGTTTCTTGTCTTTTGTAATCGATTTTACGGAAATCGTTCACACCAGAAATATTGAGTCCATGTGTCGGGTGCCGCAGAGCCTGCGGCACCTACTTTTGACGCCTCCGTTTTCATGACGGCAATGAACCGCGATATGGGATGGCGGCGAGGATGCCTATTGGCGCTAATTTACACTCTTGGCAGGTCAGCCCCGTACTACTTCAGGTACGGGGGATTTCCGGCACCCATTGTTTGGTATCCGGGAGAACGAAGCCTTCCGGAAAATCTTTATCCACCGCTTTGATCCAATATTGATTGCGCCCGAAGGGGCCGATCTTGCCCCGGACGACGAGACGCTGACTCTGTGCATCCCAGGTAATTTCACTGCTATAGACTTTCCCCTTTTTCGGGTCTAGAATTTTTCCTTTATGCCAGCGTTGTTTGGCAGTATCTTTTTCCATATTCCAGATAATATCCAATCCGGCCATATAGGGTTTATCCGGGAGTTTTTCGGCTCTTGTTTTCTGGGCATAGATCGTATCTTTCGGCTTTTCCTGTTCGTCGAAGGTAATGATCAGGCGCCCATAAAGGCGTCCTTGATAGGGATAAACCGCAATAATCGAACGCAAACGCCCCGTTTCGTCATCAATAATCTTCCAAAAGCCCTCTGCTGAATCAGCTGCCTGCAATGTACGGGCCAGCAAAAGAGCAAAAGTGCAGAACAACATACGGAAAACATGGTTTTTCATCGGTGAATTCCTTTCTGGTTTTGAGTAATTTGCCAAGGATTAGACAAGTGATATACCATAACTCCTGTCTGGAAAAAGGAAAATGGCTTCTTCAAAAAAGCAAAAAAACATTTGCCCGATCCATCTGCAGCTTTTAGACTGAGCTTATTCTCTACTTACTCCAGGACTCGAAATTGAATTCGTGCAACACCATCCTGTGCTCCCTTGTTCAGCAATATTTCTCTATTGTATTTCACCAGGCCTTTACGCCCACCGAGGCGCTGTTGTCGTACCAATTCCCGCTCTGAAAATAGAGGAATTTCCAATTCCAGCGCTTGGGAATCCGAAAATTGTTCAACGGTCAGATCAAGATTTCCCTTGATAATCAGCTCCGGCAGCTTGTTTTTAAGCAAGTTTTTGCTAAAGTATAACAGTGGTAGGCTGGCCAGCTCACCGGCGGGCAAGCGGTCTTCCACCTCATCGGAACCGATCCCCAGAACGTGACCGGCGATGAAGCGACCAAAATTTGCCAGCTCCGTCCGGCTCAGAGAAGTCGTGAGTCCCAATTCCAATCCGAAACGGCTTGTCACCACTTCCTTGAACAAAATCTTACGGCACCAGCTTGCGCTGCTCCAATCGAGGCTTCCATTCAGCAGCTCGACTTCTTTTTCGCTGTTTTTCTGTGCAATTGCACAACGTGGCCAGAGTAATCCAACCTGCAGAATATGCGTTGATAGCTTCATCTCCTTTAAGGATGGGATTTCCAGACTCGTCAGAACGATTTCAAGCTCTTTCTGATTTTTTCCAGCCATCGCAAGCCCCCTTTTCTACACATCACAAATGGAACATAAAAAACGGTTCTTCCATACCATCACCCTGCATACTATAAAAAAACACCATGAAAATAACCTTTTCCTTTAATGACAAGCCCTATCAGACCCTTGATTTGTTTGGTGATTATCTGCAAATCCCGATCCTTCCGGTGAACAAAGCCGGCACCCTGCAAATCCAATTTTCGCTTCCGATTATTGATTTCCATGGATTCTGGATTCCTGAAAACCGGGTACCCGGCAGCAAAATTTTTTGGACAATTGAAGCGACTTCTGCGGCTCAGCGCAATTTTCCTTTTTTGGTTTTTTTCAATACGGCTCAGCAGAACCGTGCCAGTATTGCGGTGACCAATGTGTATGACGATTGCCGAATTTTGGCTCGTATGAACCAGGAACTCTGCACCTATGATCTGACAATCACTCTATGCATCAGTAAAGAAACGGAGGATTTTGACCTGATTCTGGATCGCCGGGATCTGCCTTGGACTCGCTGTCTGGAAGACTACCGCAACGAGCTCAACATTCCGCAGCAGGATTTTCCTGACACGGCCTGGAATCCAGTCTTCTGCACTTGGTATGCCGTCCATGCTGCCATCACCCAGGACTGGGTGGAAAAAAATGCCGCCATCGCCGCTGAACTCGGGTTCTCGACATTGATCATTGATGACGGCTGGTGTTTTGAACCGATGAAAAGGGTCTCTCCCAAAACCATCTCGACCTGGTATGAGAATATTGGGGACTGGGAAGTCGCCCCTACTAAATTCCCGGATTTTACCGCTCACGTCCGGCGCATGCAGGAGCTTGGCATAAGCTATCTGCTTTGGGTAGCCCCCTTCCTGATTGGTGATCACAGCGAAATTTATCCCAAAATCAAAAAAACGACCGATGAAAGTTATCTGGAAGGATATCACCTGCTCAATGTCAAACACCGTAAAGACGCCAAACAGATTTTGACAAAAATCGCTTCTCTGATGCGAAAATATCCTATTGATGGGCTAAAAATCGATTTTTTGGATCAATATTTTCCCAATCTGAACGCTCCGCGTGGACGGGACACCTTGGCCTTTATTGCGGCCTTGAGTGCTGAAATCCGTAAGGTCAAAAAAGATGCCCTGCTGGAATTTCGTCAAGCTTATGCGACTCCTGCGATGTTGCCGTACGCGACGCAGTTCCGAGCCGGAGATGTTCCTTTTGACTTTTTGGACAATTTTCAACGCTTGGCACAAATCCGGATCGGCCTGGGGGACGGCGTTCCGGTGCATGCCGATCCGGCCTATTGGCATCCCCAGGAAAGTCCGGCAAACATCGCCCGCCACATGATTGCCTCCCTAGCCGGCGTACCCATGCTTTCGATGGAGATGACAAGACTGGCTGAACACGAACAAAAGATTATCCGCCACTGGCTACAATTTTATCAACAGCACCTCGAAACATTCAAAAAGGGACACTGGAAAGTGCAATATCAGCAGTCTGCTGTCAGTTATGTTTCCGTTCAGACGGCCAACGAACGCATTATCATTCTCAATGACGAGAGACGCCTCAGCGAAGCCCTGAACGACAAAGCCGAAACCAATCATATTCTCAATCTTTCGCCAGCAACCCTGACCCTACCTCAATGCAGCGCCTGGGGGGCTGCAGGAGAAATAACGATGGATGGCAGCATTCCACTTGGCGGCAGGGGATGCCTCCGATAAAACAGAGGGAATCCCCTTTTGTATTGCTATCAGTCCGCGTCTTTTTTGCAGAAGAAGTTTTATAAGCAACTCATACAGTGCTTCATTATCATCCCTTGAAGGTCAAGACGACTTTGCCGATGTTTTCAGTACGGCGAAGAACCCTGTGAGCTGCATCGACCTCTTTGATCGGGAAAACAGCATGGATATTGGTGATGAGTTTGCGCGCCGTGAAGAGCGGCCACAACTCGCGTTGAAGTGCTTTGAGAATCTCGCTCTTTTCCTCTGATGTACGGCTACGCAGCGTGCTGCCAATCAGACGAATACGTTTGCGCCAGACGGTTTCGAGGTCAATCTCGGTCTTGCCGCCTGCCAGGGTCGCGATCATGATCCAGCGTCCGCCAAAGACCATGTTGGCAAAACATTCCCCCATCTGCTTGCCGCCAATACAGTCCAGCGCGACGGTCGGGGGATTTGCCGCGATGACCGGACAGACATCCTCTTTATGATAATCAATCACAAAATCCGCGCCGAGTTTGCGGACAAACGCCGCTTTTTCGGGAGAGCCGACGGTCGTGATGACTTTTGCGCCCATCGTTTTTGCGAACTGGATGGCGGCGAGACCGACACCACTGGCGCCCGCTTGCACATAGAAGACATCGCCAGGCTTCATGCCGCCCGCTTCTTTCACAAGGTTCAGATAGACCGTGCTCCAGACTTCCGGAAGCGTTGCTGCCTCAAGCATAGAAAGCTTTTCCGGAATCGGAATGACCATGCCGGACGGAACGCTCACCAGTTCGGAATAACCGCCACCGCCCAGCAGGGCACACACCTGGTCTCCCGGTTTGACATCGGCTTCTGCAGGAGCTTCCAGCACCTCGCCGGATACTTCCAGACCGCACCACTGCGGCCATCCCTCAGGGGACGAGTAGCAGCCGTCTTTTTGCATCAGATCGGCACGGTTGATCGCCGCCGCATAAACGCGAATCAGGACTTCGTCCGCTTTGCGGGCAGGATCAGGAAGCTCTGTCCAGGCAAAATTCCTTTGCTGGTCAAGAATCATTGCATGCATTGCTTTATCTCCATTTGGCATATCCGGATGCAGCCAGAACGACCTGCTGAACCAGATAATCATGTTCGTATGAATAAGGATTTGTGACTTCGCCCCGGATCATTCCCGCAAGTTCAAGCATTTGTTCACGATAACGGTCATGGCGGACACTGAACTCGATGGTATGGATTCCTGCATCGTATCCGCCTTTTGGTGTTGTCAGACGCATGGTTAGAGAGATTGGTACATCATCGAAGCGTTCCAACGGTGAAAGGTCGATCCAGCCGTTTGTTCCGGCAATCCGCATCCGGCGGCTTGCGACACACCCGCTCATGCGGCTGCAGGAACGCAAGACAAGGTTCGCATGAGGATATTCCAATACAGCAGTACAGTTATTATGGATCGAGTCTGGTAAATCCGCTGTGGACTGGAGAAACGGAACAACATTCCGCGGAGCCCCCATTGCAGCAACCACGAAATCGATCAGATGACAACCGAGATTAAACATAATTCCACCATGAAACTTGCCGAGATATTCCTGATAGGCGTCGCCTCCATAATTATGATTCATGTCCGCATCCATGGCAAACACCTCGCCAAGCCACTTTTCACGCAAAATTTTCAGGCAAAACTGAAAGGCGGGATTGCCGCGGAACATGTAGCCCATCTGAAAAGGAAGTTTTTTTGCTTTGCAGCCGTCCAGAAGCTTTTTGAACAAGGCCAAGTCTTCGCCACCAGGTTTATCCATGTGCATCGGCAGCTTATGCTCCATGCAGCGGAGCGCCGTCGGTACAAGGTCGCCGTTCGGCACTTCAACGGTAACGCACTGCAAGCCTGGGATTCGGTATAATTCTTCTTCGCTGACAAAGGGAAGCCCGTCGAAATTTTCCCGTGCAGAAGGGACTTTTGCTGCCGTCGAGGCGCTGTCATCAACCACCCCGACAATCTCAAATACATCGGGCATCTGTCGGAGCGTAGCTATTTTTCCAGCAGCGTGTTCGTGCGAAATACCAATCTGAGCGATTTTGATAGGGTTCATCAGATTCCTTTCTCTTCCAAATAGGCATCCATCGCCTGACTGACAGGCCAGACGCAATCTTTCGGACAGCGGGAGATTTCATGTTTAAGACCGTCATAAAGCGGTTTAAGATCACTCTGCAGCATTCCGCATGCACTCAGGATTTTTGCGTTGTTTATGACCCGCTTGAAAAGACGGTCATAGTCCAGCTGCCAGCGGGTGCCGGGAGTGTAAGGATCCGGGTTAAGAATGCGGATATAATCTTCTTTGTCGACCCAGAAAGCTTTCAGACCACAGATTTCCTTGTAATAGTCTGCAATTTCGCCCCATGTATGATGTTCCGCTGTCGAAACGGTATAGGTTTCGCCGAGGGCTTTTTCGTTGAAAAGGAGTTTTGCGATCAGTTTGGCGGAATCACCGCCCCAAGTCATGGTCGCCTGGACGTTTCGCGCCTGTTCCGGAAGAACAACCGTCTTCCCGTTGAAAGCCCGACCGACCGTATGGGGGGCTTCCAAAGTGACCAGCTGATAGCGCATCAGGGAATAGGTGATCGAAGGACGCAGGATCGTCCAGTGTTTTTTCGGAAGGTAATGCAGAACATTTTCGCCGCGCGCTTTATAAATGCAATAATCGTCCGAATTTCGCAGGAGCAAATCATCGGATGCATCAATCAGTCTTGGGGAGGTCTCGACGACAGGATGCTCTTTGTCATCGTAGATTCTGTAACTGGAAAGATAAATGTAATGATCCGTCTGATCCAGCATCAACGGCAGAAAATAAGGAAGCTGAGACGTCGGATAGATCATAAAATCAACGATCCCGTCATATTTTCCCTGCTTCAGCAGAGCATACAGGGCGGGGCGGTCATAAGCGTCCATTTTCAGAAATCGGACATTCGGATAAGCACTTTTCTCGTCATCCTTGGAGATTGCGTCGATCTGGTAGCCGGCTTCCGCGAGAAGCGGGACGAGATATTTCCCCATCGCTCCTGTTGCGCCGAGTACCAATACTTTTTTGTTGTTCATTCTTGGCTTCCTTTCTCTGAAAAAATCTGCTTAAAATCCCAGCAAATGTTTGCCTGTACCGTTTTAAATGCACTGATCTTTGGCTGTGCGTAAGAATATTGAGTGTGATATTGGTGGACGCCGAAGGTAATCGCCACACCGAGTTTAGTTCCCAGAAAACGCTGAATGGTGGCGAACTTACCTGAGCAGAGGTGAATAAATGGCGTTTTCAGTTCCCGGTGCAACCTCATAGTTGTCTGAACCGACTCTGCGAACTCCTCTTCTGTGTCCGCTTTTGCCACGAGCTTGACGACATCAGCACCGCGCTGTTCAAAACTTTTCAGCTGTGCGAGCACTTCATCTGAAGCCATCGCTCGCATTGGATGCGACGACATCAGCACCTGCGAACCGGTTTGATGAATCCGTTCAATCAGCCGGATTTGCTTTTCAATGGCGGACGAATTGTGGGTGCATTCGTCCGGAGATGGATCGAAGCAGTCGCCAACCACATCAATCATTCCTGCCCCCGCTTCGGCAGCGGCAAGCAAGATTTCCTGACGTTTGTTGTCCTCCGATCCAAGTTCCCATTTGTCGTTACGATAGAGAATAAACATAAATGGCAGATTAATTGCGTGAAGGATCTTTTCAAAAGATTCCCGGTTGCGAAATTCCGGTTTCATGTCGTACAGTTCAACCGCGATTGCATCGGCTCCGTCGGCTTCTCCACCTCTTGCTTCAGCAATGAATTCTGCCGGGGTTTGTGCAGTCAGCAGATGGGTGATCAATGTTCGCCCGGAATGCAAAGGAAAAAGTCTTTTCATTTTTCGATGTCCCTCCAGTCAAAAACGACGCCAAACGGTGGATTTTTGCTGAAGCCAATCTCATGATAAACGGCACCGGCATCTCGTGGGGAAACGACCTTTGTGATGAGCGGTTTGACCTGAATGCGTCCGGCATCAACAAATTTCAGAAAAGTATGGAAATCATCGAACTCAGTCCATTTCCCAGGTTGGGAATCGACTTTCGGGCGTGTTGCCGTATGGCAGCCGATAATCGTGATCCCACGTTTATGAATATATTTATAATAGTCAATTGTAGCATCGGAAACTCGGGTGCATCCCAGCAGGGTGATGCGCCCTTCCCATGCGATATATTCCAGCGCCTGTTGCAGCGCGGAAATATAGCCTGTCACCTCGACAACATTGTTGGGACCCTGTCCGCCCGTCACGGCTTTGACTTTTTCAATAAAATCAGTCTCGCGCGGATCGAACACATAATCGGCACCGAGTTTGAGCGCAAGGGCGCGGCGTTCCGCTGAAAAATCACAGGCGAGTACTGGATATGCGCCGGAAAGACGGGCAAATTGGATCGCAAATAATCCGAGAACGCCGAGTCCGGCGACCATTACGCTCTCACCAAGTTCAATTTTCAGCTTGCGGACGCCCAGCATCGGGAATGCGGTGATCTGTGTGAACGAAGCGTCAATAGATTCTACGCGATCCGGAATCATGACCATCTGGGTTTCCGGTCTGATAAAAACGGAGCAATGACCGCACCACTGGGGTATCACGCGATCGCCGACTTTGAGATTCTTTACTTCAGGTCCGATCGCTTCAACATGTCCAGAGGAGCTGTATCCTGGATAGATCGGGAAAAGGCTGTCTCCAGTGACATGCATCCCCTGATAAGCGTTTGCTGCAGTATTTGGCAGTGCATGATAATTAGCCAGTTCGGTTCCTGCGCTGATCGCGGAAAAATCAACTCGCACGCGCACCTGATTGCCGCTCAGAACGACGTCTTTTTCCTCTGTTTTGAAAACAGCGCGTTCTTTTGATTCAAAGACAATGCAAGAAAATTTCATTAGACCCCTTTCATTTTCTAGTTTCTGACATCAATATAACCTGATTTGAATGAATTTTGTATTCCCTCAGTCTCCTCTGAGAAATATGTTTCAAAACTGAGAAGGATTTTTTTTGGAGAGGGGAACATGAATGATCCTATTTTTTATTTGTCGCCAGATGCATTTCGGCCGTTTTCAGCCATTGTTGGGCAACATGGAGTTCATCCGGAGACAACTTTTCTCCCTGTCGCACTGCAGTCAGAAAGAAGGCGTTCGCCTTGTCGAGTTCACCCAGTTGCTTGTACAACAGTGCCTGTCGACAAAAAAATTCGGGAGTTAAGAGCGTATTTCCCAGGTTCGCATAGATATCCAGTGCTTCCTGCGTGCGTTCCAGTTCGGCCAGGATTTTCGCTTGGAGAAAGCGCCGGTCATTCAAGTAATCCCGATAATCGTTGCGGAAGGTTTTTTCCAGTGTCACCAAGGCTTCCTGAAATTCCCCATTTCCGTAACAAGCCTGCGCCAAGCCATACAAAATAAAAGGGTCGTTTCTGAAATTTCCTTGTAAACTGCTTTCAAAATATTGTTTTGCCTGTATGAAATTTTCGAGTTTCAGCCAGCACTGTCCCAATTCAGAGCGCACCGCGATGGTATCGGTCTCAGCGAGACTTGCTTCCAATTCCTGAATTCGCCGGCGCATTGCGCCAGTATCGCTGGCCGGACGGTGAAAGCGTATCGATGAGCTCTGACCTTTCATAACCACTGCGAAAAGATAGATCAGTGCTCCAAACGGAGGCAATAGAAAAAGAGCCAGATACCACCAGAAGTTCTGCCGGGTACGGATGGCATGAATCAGGCAGAACACGGTCAACAGCAAACCAAGCAAACCAAAACCGCCGGACAGTTTATAAAACAGAATACGAAGAAAATCCAAAAGAGAAGAGGAAGCCATCATGAGTTCTCCTGTTTTTGCTGATCCATTGGAGGATCAGGGTAATCAGAAATGTTACGGTCAGCAGGATACTGGACAGGGCATTGATCAGAGGCATGGAACCGCGTCGGATCATGCTGTAAATCTGAATCGGTAACGTCGTTGAACCTGGCTCCGCCACAAAAAACGAAATAACAAAATCATCAATGAAAAGGGTAAAGGCCAACAGCGCGCCGGCAACAATTCCAGGAAAAATAATCGGGAGCAGAATTTTTCGGGTTGTATACCAAGCTGTTGCCCACAGATAAAGCTAGGGCAGGATGAAATGGCGATAATGTAATATGTAACACATCGTTTTTCGAATGCCAAAACGCTTTTCCTGAAACCATAACATATTCTGTGTAATGGGTCAGTAATTTTACAGAGATTCAGTTCTCTGAAGTTCTATTGATGCCTACGTGAACTACTTCTGTGCTAATCATCTCGTACGAACACAAGAAAATCACACGCAACAGAATATTCGCGTGGGAAGATGGCAACGCAGGCCCTGCGTCGCCAACCTCAATCTGTACACAAAGCTCTATTGAAGCTTCACTTGCACAGTAAACGTTTGATGCTCATGCTAACGCCAGTCTCAATAACCGAGTTCGACATGCGAAACCGATGCCGGCGAAGACACCGGTGCTCCATATCCCGCAACATTTATTATCCGGGGGCGTTTAGACCCATCTGTATTTTTTCAGCTTGCGGACGATAGTTCACCCCGAGTTGGATCCTTGTGTTTAATCGTTCTTTTATAAAAAACTGACTCATTACTATCCTGGCAGTTTACATCCCTAATTGCAGGAGTGCGGGGGACGAGACGACGAGCAATTGTGTGTCAGAACGACAAGCAAACACCGCGAAAACAAAAAAAATGGACGCACGCGTGAACTAAAAAGAAACGGTGGAGGGGCGGGGGAAGGCGTCGATTAGCGGAGTCCTGCTTTTTCTGTTTTTTTAACCCAAAATCAAGAAAATCCACTTGCAAAAAACGAAAAATGAGATAAATTCTTATGTTGTCTTTTTATTTTTTTTTGGCAGATCTGCAGGGAAGTTGTCTAATCGTTTGCAGACCTGTCAATTTATTTGTCCTTATTAGCAATCTTGGAGGTATCATGAGTTGTGGTTGCGAAGAAAAAGAAAGTGCCTTGGAGAAATTAACCAGGCTGGAGCCGGAAAAAACAGCGCGATTAACAGCTTTCATTGATAAGCTTCCACTTGGAAATAATGTTGTTAGCAACCGGGCTCATTTGATTGTTACGTTGCATCAGGCTCAGAATATTTTCGGATATCTCCCCAATGAAATTCAACAGGTCATTGCGGATCGTCTCAAATTATCCCGTTCTGAAATCTATGGGGTAATCACCTTTTATTCTTATTTTACGGACAAACCCATTGGACGATTCAAAATCAGCATTTGCTGCGGAACAGCCTGTTTTGTTAAAGGAGCCAGCAAAATTGTCGAGCAATTTTGCCGTGAATTAAGCATTAAGGAAGGGGAGACGACTCCTGACGGGCGTTTTTTCCTTGGCATTCTCCGTTGCGTTGGCGCCTGTAGCCTTGCCCCGGTGGTTATGGTCAATGAGCGGATATACGGAAACGTAACACCGGAAATGGTCTCGAAAATTATTGCAGACTGCAAGGATTGAAAAGAAGGAAATGAAAGCCATGATGATTAAAACCCCTTCTGATTTAAATGCCATCCAGGCAAAAATCAATGCCGGCACGCCGGATAAAACTCAGATTCTCGTCTCTTTAGGCACCTGCGGCATTGCCGCCGGTGGCTCTCCTGTTGCTGCGGCTTTCCGCAAAAACATTACTGAACAAGGCTTGGACAATGAATACGAAGTCATTGATGTCGGCTGTATGGGGCTGTGCTTCTGCGAACCCAGCATTGAACTGAAAAATGCAGACGGCAAATCGATGATTTACGGGCATGTTACCTGCGAGCAGGTTCCTGCCATTCTGGCGGCCGGACTGGAAAAGTCTGCGGAAGGTGCCTCCCTAGTCAAACGTAGCTGGTATTATCCGGAAGACGAAGAAAACACGGAAAATGCGTTGCAGGCTCGTATTGCTCTGCGTAATACCGGTCGAATCAATCCCGAACACATCGAGGATTACCTCGCCCGGGATGGCTATCAGGCTCTGGCAAAAGTTCTGACCACGTTGAAGCCCGATGAAGTATCCCGCCAGTTGCTTGACGCTGGCCTGCGCGGGCGCGGCGGTGCGGGGTTCCCCACCGGTAAAAAGTGGCAATTTGCAGCGGCTCAGCCCAAGGGGCAAAAATACATCATCTGCAATGCAGATGAAGGAGACCCCGGTGCTTTCATGGATCGCGCGGTGCTGGAGGGCGATCCCCATTCAGTACTGGAAGCAATGGCCATTGGCGGCTATGCGATTGGGGCAGATACCGGACTGATTTATATTCGTGCGGAATATCCGCTGGCTATCAAGCGTCTGCAAATCGCCATCGATCAGGCAAGCGATGCCGGATTACTGGGTAACAACATTCTGGGCAGTGATTTCACTTTCCGCATTGAACTCAAGTATGGTGCTGGCGCTTTTGTCTGCGGTGAAGAGACCGCTTTGATCCATTCGATTGAAGGCAAACGCGGCGAACCGACTTTCAAACCCCCATTCCCAGCCGTCAAGGGACTCTGGGGCAAACCGACCATCGTAAACAACGTGGAAACGCTGGCTAATGTTGCGGCCATTTTCCGTAAAGGGGCGGCTTGGTTCAAAACCATCGGCACGGCTACTTCTCCTGGAACCAAGGTTTTTGCTTTGGCCGGCAAAATCAAAAATGTAGGGCTGGTTGAAGTCCCCATGGGCATCAAGCTTCGCGACATTATTTTCACACTGGGCGGAGGCATCTTTGCCGACCGCAAGTTCAAGGCGGTACAGACCGGCGGTCCCTCCGGCGGCTGCATTACAACCAAAGATCTGGATACCCCAATTGATTATGAATCTCTGAAAGCGCTGGGATCAATGATGGGATCCGGCGGAATGATCGTTATGGACGAAGATACCTGCATGGTCAACATTGCCCGTTTCTTCCTGGAATTCACCGTCGATGAATCCTGCGGAAAATGTACTCCATGCCGAATTGGAAACCGCCGACTCTACGAAATCCTAACCAAAATCTGCGAAGGCAAAGGAACCCCTGAAATGCTGACGCAGCTGCGGGAACTCGGGCAGGTCATTAAAGATACCGCACTCTGCGGACTGGGGCAGACCTCCCCGAACCCCGTGCTCTCCACCTTAAATAACTTTGCCGATGAATATGAAGCTCATATCTTTGAACACCGTTGCCCGGCAGGCGTCTGCACAGCTTTGCTCAATTACACGATTACTGAAAAATGCGTAGGTTGCGGCATGTGTGCGAAAAACTGTCCGGTCTCCTGCATCACTGGCTCGCCCAAGACCCGCCATCATATCGATCAGAGCAAATGCATCAAATGCGGCGCCTGCATGCAGCGCTGTAAATTTGGAGCGATTGAAAAGAAATAACTCCTGATCAGGAAGAAAAGATAGGCCGCGCGCAAGGACGTCGGCCTTGATAGTGAGCTTTTGAACTTAGCAAAAAAATCGGAGTCAGAAAAATGATAAACCTTAAGATAAATAATCATCCAGTGTCGGTCTCGGAAGGCTCGACCATTCTGGAAGCCGCGGAAACCTTAGGCCTGAAGATTCCCACCCTTTGTCATATCAAGTGGGACTGCTTTAAAATGGAACACCGTTGTGGTTCCTGCCGAGTTTGCGTTGTTGAAGTCACCGGGCGCCCGAATTTGGCTCCATCCTGCTGCACGCCGGTTACCGAAGGCATGGATGTGCATACCAACACCATCCGCGCCATTAAAGCCCGCCGCACAATGGTAGAACTCCTGCTCTCCAATCACCCGAAAGACTGCTTGACCTGCAGCAAAAATCAGGAATGCCGTTTGCAGGAACTTGCGCATGAATTCAATATTCATAAAGTCAAATATGAGGGTGCCCAATCTGAATTTCCGGTTGATGAAAATGGTGCTGCCATCCGTCGTGACATGAGTAAATGCATCATGTGCCGGCGTTGCGAGTTCGTCTGTAATGAGATCCAAACGGTAGGAGCACTTTCCGGTGTAAACCGCGGCTTCAATGCCACTGTCGCCCCAGAAAACTTTGCTCCATTGACTGATACAGTCTGCGTTTTTTGTGGGCAGTGTGTTCAGGCCTGTCCTGTTGGCGCGCTGACTGAAATTGGTTACAGAGATGAAGTTTGGAAGTATTTGAATGATTCCAAAAAGACAGTCATTGTACAGACAGCTCCTGCTGTCCGGGTAGCCATCGGCGAAGAATTTGGACTAAAACCCGGGGAAATCAGCACCGGCAAATTAGTCGCTGCTTTGCGCCGTCTTGGTTTTGCCAAAGTTTTTGATACGGACTGGTCAGCGGACTTGACGATTATGGAAGAAGGCACGGAATTTGTGGAACGCCTCAAAACAGGGAAAAACCTGCCCATTCTGACGAGTTGCTGCCCCGGTTGGGTGAATTTCTTTGAACAACAATTCCCCGATCTGTTGCACATGCCGTCCACAGCAAAATCACCTCAGCAGATGTTTGGTGCGATTGCCAAAAGTTATTATGCTGAAAAGCTTGGTATTGATCCCAGCGACATGATTGTCATTTCGATTATGCCCTGCTTGGCCAAGAAATATGAAGCTGCTCGTCCGGAATTCGCTAATGATGGCGTTCGGGATGTCGATTATGTTCTTTCAACTCGGGAACTGGCTGCGATGATTAAAGAAGCTGGCATCGTCTTCGATCGTCTCCCAGATGAAGAGTATGATAGCCCACTGGGCGAATCCACCGGTGCTGGTGTGATCTTCGGCGCTTCCGGTGGTGTTTTGGAAGCTGCCTTGCGTTCCGTCGCAGCCTGGTTAGAAGGGGAAGAAAAAAGTGCCATTGACTTTGTTGCCATTCGTGGTTTGGAGGGAGTTAAAGAAGCTACCGTGACCATCGCCGGTATGACATTGAAGGCTGCGGTTGTTTCTGGCTTAGGCAATGCTCGTAAATTGCTGGAAAGCATTCAGCGAGGAGAATCCGAGTATCAAGCCATTGAAATCATGGCCTGCCCCGGCGGCTGCCTCAATGGTGGCGGTCAACCCTACCATCATGGCGATACCAGCATTCTGGAAGCACGTAAAGATGCCATCTACCGCGCCGACAAAGGCTTGCCAATCCGCAAATCCCATCTGAATCCTTCGATTATCAAACTCTATGAGGAATACTTGGATAAACCCAACAGCGAAAAGGCGCACAAACTACTGCATACGCACTACTGCCCGAAAAAATAATTCTGGGGTAGCCTGAATAACAAAAGCCCTTCTGGTCTCTCCCGGAAGGGTTTTTTTGTTGCTAAAAAACACTGTACCTGTCCCCCTTTCAATTCCCATATTATCCTGGAGCATGACTTTCTACAAACGATTTTTTTTCTGACAAGTGATCAAGAAGGAGAACAACATGGATTATCGCTTTGAAAAGATTGGCGATGTAACAGCGGTAAACTCATCCCAAGTAGGAAAAACTCCGTTTGGGATTGGTTTTGAGAAATTGGATCGTGGGGTATTTGACCCTGAGAAGGCGTATGACAAAGTAGCCGCCATCGGCGTCAAGTGGATTCGTCTTCAATCTGGTTGGGCTCGTACAGAAAAGCAGGAAAACGTTTATGACTTTACTTGGCTGGACAGTATCGTGGACAATCTGCTTCAGCGTGGCCTGCTGCCTTGGATGTGTCTGTGCTACGGCAACGGGCTCTATGATGAAGAAGCCGCCAAATATTTCGGTGCAGTAGGCTGCCCTCCGGTCAAAACCGCCAAGCAAAAACAGGCGTGGCATAACTATGTGGCGGCAACAACACATCATTTTAAAAACCGAGTTACCTGGTTTGAGGTATGGAATGAACCCGATGGAGAATGGTGCTGGAAGAGCGGCGTCAATGGCACGGAATATGGGGAATTCGTCAAAGCGACCGCCGCTGCCATTCTGGAAGGCAACCCGAAAGCCAAAGTTATCGCAGGATCCTACTGCACGAATAAAATGGATTGGCTCGATGATATGCTCAGAACGGGGGCTGGAAAAGTAATGGATGCGCTTTCATATCATAGTTACTCGATCGATGAAGTCACTGGCGCAGGCAACCGGATCAATGCCATCCGGGCTCACTGTCATGCCTATAATCCTAACATCAAACTAATTCAGGGAGAAACCGGAGCACAATCGCGCCCAGACGGCGCAGGAGCTCTCAGCAAAGCCGCATGGACGCCCGAGAAACAGGCAAAATGTCTTGCCCGGCTGATGTTATCACATCTCTTTCAGGGAGTTGAATTCACCTCTTATTTTTCCTGTATGGATATGATTGAAGCCTTGAATGGACTTGTTGGCGACAAGAAGACCTATCTTGATTACGGTTATTTTGGTGTCCTTGGCGCCGACTTTGATGAAAATGGTGTCGCTACCGGAGTTTACAACCCCAAGCCTTCCTACCGTACTTTACAGGTGCTCACAGCCATTTTCCGTGAAGAATTCAACATCTGCGATCTCCCTGTTATCTTGATGCAGGAAAAATCCTCATTTTATATGTGTCAGGATGAATCAGAAGCCGGTCTGATCTACAAGAGTTTTCAAAAACCCAATGGGAGCTCTGCCTTTGTATACTGGAAACCAGCGAATCTTCTGACAACATCCTTTGAAGCAAGTATATCGCTGAAAGTGGCCAAACAAGCCGAAGAATATCGGCTGGTCAATTTGCTGGATGGCAATATCTACAAAATACCGGAAAAGATGCTGAACAAACTCAGTCCGGGCTGTGTTCAATTCAATAATCTGCCCTTGCGGGATTATCCCCTGCTGCTCACCTTTGGCGATTTTCTGGCAGAAAAGCAGTAGGGACAAGACGAAGCTCATCCTTTTCAAGGAATATTCTACTTTCAAGGCAACACACCGGGTTTTGAGAATCCCTATCGATGAAGATAAAAAACCTGAAGCGCCAAAGAACAACAAGTTGGTTTTCACAATCCCTTACTATTTTCTTCTCTTTCGCCAGATTCTTTTAAAGCTTTATTGAGTAATAGTTTCGGCCAGAATATGCTTTCCCAACGATAGCACATTCCAACATTCACTGCTCCTATATCTTCGATAGACGCCCTAAAACGATAAAGCGTATAGAGTTTTTCTC
>JBAXYW010000024.1:0-17898 GCA_041670605.1 Lentisphaeria bacterium | reverse complement strand
GCTTTGCGCCTACGGCGCAAAGATGCCCCCCTTAAGATACTTTAGCCATTAAGACCGCTGTGTATCTGAAGCGCAAAAACGCCCGCTAAGATACGAGTGCAATAACCAACTTTTAGGAATTGCGCCAATTGACAATTAACAGCATATTTTGGCAAAATTTCAACCCACTAAAAAACCGGATGAGCCAAAAAATATACGATTTCATAGTTAAGTTAGCGCTAATGGGCGAGGACGCCGGCGCTCCATAGAAAAACTTGATTTTGTCCAGACGAAGGATATCATATAGCTAGCCGGATTACAGTCCTGCAGAGAAGCCAGGATGCCGCGCATCCTGAAATTTAAGCTGGCGATGAAATTTAACGGCGACCGAAGCTGAATAAGAAAAGGATTGAAAGCAGACATGAGCATCATTAATTTTCCCACGAATGAAGATGAATGGTATGGTTGTAAAAGGCATCGCTTTTCATTTGAAGATCGCGAGGCATGGATTGTCGAGCCGGAACAGGCCGCTGCCGGAATGCCTTGGACTTGGTGCATTGAATGGCCAACTGCTTTTGTTCCGCGAACCGGTGTCCCGCGACTTCTTGCACAGGGCTTCCATCATGTGCATCTGCAGGCCAAAGGGCATGGAAATGACCCCGACCAAGCGGCGTTTCATCGCTATCATGATTTCCTCTGCTCGCTCGGATTGGCTGCAAAACCCGGTTTGATTGGTCTGAGCTTCGGCGGCCTATACTCGCTACGCTATGCGGCAGCCAATTCCCACCGGGTCGCCGCCCTCTATCTGGATGCGCCTGTCTGCAATTTTAAGAATTTCCGCTTCGCGGATATAGTCAAGGATGAATATGCTCTGGGGGCTCTCGCAGATCTCGAGAAGTATCCCGGGTTGCCAGTCAATCTCACCGAAAAACTCCTCCATCTCCCGATTCTGCTAATTTATGGAGCGGATGACTTGGTAGTAGTTCCGGTTTTGAACTGCGAGCTTTTTGTTGAACGTTATCAGAAAGCGGGTGGTACAATGAACATCATTAAGCGCCCCTCCTGGGGACATCATCCGCACGGGCTGGACGATACGAACGAGATTGTTGACTTTATGACAAAAAATCTGCTTGGGCGATAAAAGCAGGATTCAGACCTTTATTTTGCCAAGCAAGTTCAATTGTTGTTGTACTCTTCCTGCTCAACTTGGAATTCAGCACTCATTTCCCCGTTTCAGGACGTCCCAACTGCTATCCTATAGCTTTTCTGCTTGTTTGGATTCTTTATCATCGTTCCTTTACATCAAGTTTCACCTTATGCTGTCCCATAGGATTGCGAAAAAAAAGTCCTCTCAGAACTAACAAATCGGACAGGATATACTTTTTAACTAAACCATGCGATTTTTGCTATCACTATAGGATAACTGCACAAAAATTCAAAAAAAGCGTAGCCGGTCAAGAGGACAATACGCAATGTCAAGAAGACAAAGACAAAAGAAGAGTCATACAAGGGAAGAATAAATTCAACAGGAAATTGTTCAAAGAAAACGCAAAATGAGAAGAAAATCATTTCTTTGAAGTTTTTAAAAAAACCAAGAAAATTTAAAAGAATATGGCCAGTCTGATCATGGAATAGGATTCAGGCTCCGCCATTTGTTTCCGGCAAAATCCCGTCAAACGAAATCAGCGGCGACACGTTTTCCAATTCGCCAATTTTGCAAAGCAATAACCACTTTGGCTTCTTGCGTTTTGGCAATATTTAATTACACTATTGGAACTGCAGGAAGGCTGTAGACGTACTCCCTTTTGTCACAAAGCAATAGAAAAGATGAAAAACGATGAACAACAAAGTGCGAATTGGAATTCTTGGTTGTGGCCCTCGCGGCATGCAAATGGGTCGAATCGTCAAATTGATGCCGGAATACTGTCAACTGACCGCGATGAGTGATCCCGCAGAAACTGCGCTGGCGCAGGCAAAGCAAGTCTTCCCCGAAATCCGGCATTTTACACATTCAGATGCTTTGCTTGATTCCGGGGTCATGGATGCGGTCATCACCGAGATTCCGCCTGCGGTTCATAGCGAATATGTCATCAAGGCCTTGGAGCGCGGAATTCATGTGCTTGGTGAAATTCCGGTGGTGGATTCCCTTGAGGAAGGCGAACTACTCTGGGAAAAAGTCCGGCAGTCAAAAGCTCTTTACATGTGCGGATCCAATCCTCATTACCGAGCGAAGACCGGTTTTGTCCTCAAGATGGACGAGATGGGACTGTTGGGAAACATCGCCTATATCGAAACCGAATATATGCACTATATGCTCGACCTCACAGACCAATGGCGAAAAACATACGAAAGCTGTCGCTACTGTACTCACTCCCTCGGACCGGTTCTGGCCTTGTTAAAAAACGATGAATTTGTTTCTGTGTCCTGCATGAGTACAGGAGATCACTACAACAGCGGACGCTCCCACAACGCCATGGCCGCCCTCCTGCGGACAAGAAACAACGTGGTGGTGCGTTTCCTGACCGGCTTTGCCACACCATACCACGGTCCTGCCCATACAACGAAGATTTTTGCCGAAAAGGGGATTGTCGAACTCTACAACGAAAAAGCCAGGGTCTGGTTAGCCGGCCTGAATGATTTTTCTGCCCGCAACGACTTTATTGAAATTCCCTTGACTCCCCAGGTTTCGGATCGTCCCCGGGGAATACGAATCGACGATGAAGAGGTTTTTCGGCTGGCCAGCTGCGGACACAACGGCAGTGACAACCGGATGCTGCAGGATTTTGCGCAAGCAATCCTGCAGGGAAAACCCTCGCCGATCGGAATCCGGGAAGGCCTGGCCATGACCTTGCCGGGAATTTACGCTGCCCTTTCGGCCAGAGAAGGCGGCACTTTGAAAGAAATCCACTATCCCTGGAATACTTGAGCGAAAGATTCCTGTTGCGAGCAGAGGACTCCGCCGAACAAAACTTTACACCTTTCCTGTTGCGCTTCTTCCTGCGTTTCACCTTTTCCGTGTTTGCTCAAGCGTTTTCTTGCTTCAGCTGGCGTGCTACTTCAATTCCTTTACGGTAATTCGCAATATCCATATTTAAGACCGCGTCCAGCTGGCTCAGTTTCCATTCCAGATGTGCTTGGTCGCAGACATAATCCATGGTTGGCTCATAGCCAAGAGTGGAATCCGCCAGAACCAAGGGTATGGTGGCCTGCACATTGGCTTTTTCCGAGGCAAGTATTGCGCTCATGCGTTGCAGAATCTGTTCTGCCAAGTCAGGGTCTGTTTCCAAGAGCAACTTTTGGTTTTCCAGCCACCATTGTTTGATATGCAAAGTGGTACTAAGGGTATTGGCAATGAAATGAGCCAGCCCAATCATTTTACGGGCAGCTTCGCGTTTGCGCTCCGGAATCCTATCGATGACGTTTTCCAGAAGAGAGATTCCCTTATGCCATCGGGCAATGGTCGAAGGTAAATGCTTGATTTCGGCAAGCAGGCGACGAATCCCCATATCCAGCCCCAGGGGATCATTCACTAATTCATAGCGGCAAAATGCAATTTCATGGAGACATCGCGCCGTCCAGGGAAACTTCGGATGCATACCAAAGGTGGAACGCAAGGAAACCCCGGCAAAGAGAAACGGAAAAGCCGGGCCGAGACGACATGGGCCATACTGATCTTCAATCGGAGTGACAAATTCACTGATGGCAAAACTCCACTCCTGCCAGGCAGCCAGCACCGTTGCCACACAGTCCGACGAAAATTCACGGGCGGCGATGGCCGCCAGAATTTCTTCAGGTGCAGGGGAATTACTCCAGAAATTCCATTTTGCGAATTCACTGACAAAAGAGGGGAACCAGCCGAAATGGTGGCTTTCCATCAGTCCCGAAAGGGCGACTTCATTTCTGGCTGTTTTCAGATTATGGATTCGTTTCAGCCACTGATTGGGGGTTGGCAGATAGGGAATACAACCGAAGTCCCAAGTTTTTCCGGCCGTATTGCTCATAGTATATAATCGCAAACCATTGCGCTTGGCTGCGGCAGCTTCTTCCTGAAAGATTTTGCTGGGGCCGGGCAGGGACAAGGTATAGTCCAATGCTCGTTCCTGAGTTCCCCAGGTTTTGAGATTGTCATGCATTTCGAAATTAACCTGCAAAGTAACATCACTCGGCAGATTGTCGATCAGTTGCAAGCGCAGATTCTTCGGTGCAAATGCCCAATTATAACTCCAGAAAACCAGATCTGCGGACGGTGCATATTGGCGGATGCAGTGTTTGATCATATCCACCAGATCGGGAAAATCGGAGCAAGGCCACCAGCCGGGATTCGGTTTATCGGATCGGAAGCATCCCGGATTGCTGCTGCTGGGAGCCGTCGTCATCGGGTCATGACTGGGAAACTGACAGGATTCTCCAACCAGAACCAGACCGGATGCTTTACGACAATGTCGGAAAAGCTGCCCATATTGACTCTCATAATATTGCCGGGCCTGAGGATCGTTGGGATGGTAGGGGTTGCGAATTCGACTATAAAAATAGACCTTGAGACCGGCTTTTTCGGCTTGCTCAATGATTTCATTGAAATCCGTATATCCCTGCATGCCTTTGTCAGGTTCCAAGACATAAAGCAGGATCCCATCAAAACCCTCGTGGGCAATGCGGCACAGGTAAGAAGACGTGAACTGATCCAGCCCATATCCAGAATGAATCAAACGAGGGGAAAACAGGGGCTCTTTGCAAATTCCTTCGGTCTGTCGGATATAAGGAGCTTCTCGCAGGTTCATCTGATCTTCGAGATGGTAACTGCCCTGGGCAGTCCCACCTTCATCCGCGCCCGTAATCCGAATCCAGTCGGGGTAACATTCAAGCTTGAAACTTCGGCGAACTGCTAATTCCTTCGAATCGGTTTGCAGAATGATACTGCGCGGCACTGGCGTTTTGCAGTCGCCCCGCCGTATACCGACGGAGACTTCCATACTGAGCAAAAGATAATCCGCCAGATCCCGTGCAAGATCAAAAATGAAGACACTTGCTTGGTCTGGAATAAGGATCGTCCAGTCGGACTGAACCTCCGTCTCGTCGGAATTGGGGCGAAGAGAAAAATCCCGCCGCCCTTTCAAATGTACTTCATCCAGAAACTTTCGAAAAGCATAGCGATTCTCAGTCATACAAAACCTTTCTCTTCATTCCGTAAAAAATATTCCAAAGCAGTCCATAAAGCAAATAACGCAGCCGTCATCCCACTTTAGAGTAACGGAATGCCGGGGATGAAATCCCATACTATAACGGTACAAAAACATTTCTGAAAAGGTATCGTTGGCTGCGTTTTGACTTCAGCGCATCCCAGTGGATTTCCTTACCAGCATTGACTCCGTCTTCAGTCTGCGTCAAAAGCGGGTTTCAGCCCGCGATCAAAATTTCCGGATGGTTTCCAGATAGCGTGGAAGAGTCCATTTAGCGACCCGATCGATTTGTTTCAGTTTCCATTCCAGATGGGGCCGGTCAGTGGCGTATTCAAGAGTCGGTTCCCAGCCCAGTCGGGAATCCGCTTCCACCAGAGGAATCGTCTCCCGGACATTTTTTTCTTCCTTGGCGAGAATTCTTTGTAATTCAGCGACGATCTCTCTGGCTTTATTGAAATCCGCTTCAATTTCCAGTTGTTTATTGAGCAGCCACCAGTGTTTTATGCCTACCATGGTTCGCAAGGTATGCCAGAAGAATTCGCCGGTTCCGGCCTGCAGCTGAGCTTCCTGTTTTTTGTTCTCCGGGACCAGCTTCAGGGCTTCTTTCATGGTAGCGACTCCATGACCCCATTTTTCCTCTGCCAACTGCATGATTTTCAAGTCTTCATGGATCCGGCATCCAATATTGGTATGGCCGCTAACATGTTCTGGTTTGTAAAGGGTATTGAGGATTCGTTCTCCCCGGTAAGCATGGGCAGAAAACGGAAATTTCATGTTCTGTTCGGCAAACGGATAAAAAACCGGATAGAAAATAAACGGATAAGATGGCCCAATGCGCAGCGGGCCGCACTGATCGTCAAAACCCGGCGTGAAAGAAGCCATCGCATCGCTCCAGATTTGCCAGGCGGAAAGAACCTGCTCCGCCGCCGCTTTGCCAAAATCCCGAACCGCAATTTTTCTCAAAATCACTTCCGGATCGGTCACCGGCGCCCAGAAATTCCATTTAGCACATTCGGCAATCGGATTCGGGAACCAGCCGTAGTGATGCGAATCCATCAGCCCCGAGAGCCCCCATTTTTCCCTTGCTTCATGCATAGCCCGGAAGCGTCGGAACCACTGTTGAGGGACGGGGATATACGGCATGACGCCGCAATCCCAGGTAGCTCCGGCGGTATTGGTGATCGTATAGAGGGGGAGTCCGCGCTGGGCTGCGGCCGCGGCTTCACTACGGAAATAAAAGCCCGGTCCCGGAAAAGTGATGGTGTAGTCCGGGACTTTCATCGTATGATTGGGATATTGAATCTGCTCATACATTTCAAAAGTGACTTGCAGCGAAACATTCAGTGGCAGCTTTTCGATCAGCGCCAGGCGCTCCGTTTCCGGGGAATTCCCCCAGTTATATGTCCAGAACACCACGTCCGCCTGCGGAGCATGTCGGCGGACGGCTTTAGTGACCGCCTGAAGCCATTGCGGATAATCATCGGACGGAAAGAAACCGGCCCTGCGGCGGATGCCATCCTGGTTCCGCAGTCCGCTGCGAGGATCCTTGCTAGGAAAGGCACAGGATTCTCCAACCAGAATTAACCCGCGCGCTTCCGGTGAATTTGCAAAGACGGCACCAAAATTCCTTTCAAAAAATTCATCGGCATCGGGATCATCGGGATGTTTGAAGCTGTCCAGATAACTGTAGAAATACACCCCCAGGCCGAAATTCCCGGCTCGCCGGATCAGATCATTGAAATCCAGATATCCGTACGTGGTTTGGTTAACACCAACGACGAAAAGCAGAATGCAGTCAAAACCGGCATGGGCGATAGCGTTGAGATGGGAATCCGGAAAGACATCCTGAGCCCAGCCAGAATGAACCATGCGTGGGTAAAACAAGGGATCCCGCCGCCCTTTTCCAAGGCTGAAAAAAGGAGCCTCCCGAAAGTTCATCAAGTCTTCCAGGTAATAGACGCCTTTTCTGGTATTGCCCTGAAGAGTGATCCGTTCGGGAGTGATTTCCCAGAAAAATCCTTTTTCACCAGCAACTTCGGTCAATACGATCTGTTTTTCCCCGGTTTCACGGATTGGCAGGGAAAGTCCCATGCATCTCTGCAGATAATCCTGCAGATCCAAGGCCGCACAGCCCCCAAAAAGAGTCCCCGGATCGCTGATCACCCATTGCACATCCAGAGCAATCTCATCTTTCTGCACGGTCGCATCCGCATTCCGGAAGCCGGGACGATGGACTTGATCGAGACGACTGCGGAACTCATAGTTTTTTTCCATGTCGATTCTCCTCTATTGTTTTGATAATTCCAAAAATTCGAGTGTAGGGAACGTCTTTCTTTGGCTCCGCATAGACATGCCTGAAAAAATCGGTTTTTGTCAATAGATTTCCAGTTCCCGAACATGGCCAGAATTGTTCACACTACAAAAGGTCAGGGTCAGCCGGATAAAACGGGCGGGTTGCCCCGCGAGCAGAAATTTCTGTCCCCGTTCATCGGTCGGCATCGTATTTTCCCGCTGATCGACGACGCACTGCCAATGATTCCGGTCGGTAGATACTTCAATGAAATATTGATAATAACGCTTATCGGTCCCCCACCATAGGAAAAGGTGCAGTTTTTTAAGCGTTTGGACTTCTCCCAAATCCAATTCCAGCCAAGCGGGTTGCTTTGACATCAGCGGAGTTTCCCAGAAATGGCCATTCCGTACGCCGTCTACTGCGGCTTCGGCTTTGTCGCCATTACTACAGCTAACCAGGCAGTGCAGAGCCAAATTCGGAGCTGCTTTTTCCTGAGCAGCCGATGGAAGAATCGCCAGAGGTAGCAGAAAGAAAAGTAGATAATGCTTCATTGTCCGTCCTTTTCGCAGAAAATTCGGTAGACACGTACATCGCCCGGGGCGACCTTAACCGTGAAAGAATTGCTGTCTTGTTGCCAGGGGATCGCTTCGCCGCTGCGCAATTCTCGGATGGCGGTGGTTTGCAGTTTTTTCAACTGGATATTGACAGAAGCCGTTTTGTTCGGATCAAGACGTTGCGGTTCTTTGATCTTCTTGTAGATTCCTTCGTTGTTGATCAAGTAAATCAGCCAGCCATCCGGCATTTGGTTGACACCAAATTGGATGTCTCCTGTCAGGCTGAATGGCAATACTTCGCTGCTAATCCGACCGAACAGATATTCCAGGAGAGGGAACTTTGGTTCCCCTTTGCTCCACTTGGAGTGGTTGGGAAGATCCAAACGCCCAATGTCATCTGGCATCAGGAAATCCGTTGTCGTCAGAAGAACCCGCCCTTTGCCATAGTCCTGGCTGCAGGCAATAACCTTGTCTGCAGAATCAAGCAATATCGGCCTGGCAGTCGTCAATTTCAATTCCTCCAGCGAATAGGCCTGAGGCACTGGGATAAGCGTTTGGTCCAGCAAAGACTTCACCGGCGAAGACAGCGTCAGCTTCCGTCCGCTGAGTTGCGCCCCCAGAAAATCGCTCGAAAAATGGGCGTTCAACTGTTGGGTATTGAAGACAACAGTACCGCCCTGAAAAACATATTTCTGAAGTCGTTTGGCAAATTCGGGGCTGCTGTCGATATCTCCGGCAAAAAACAGGATCTGATATTGCCGCAGTATCTCCAGGCTGACGGGGCCGCTGGGAGGGGCTGGAAGGATGACATCGTACAGATCACCATAAGGATTGTTCGAGTAGGCCCATTCCTGGCCGCCGCGATGAGCATTCCAAGGAACCAGGGTGCGCAAGCAGGCCTCCACCTGATGATCCGAACGAGCAGCATCGATCCTGCCCCAGATTTTTCCTCCCATGATCGGACTTTGACCATGCGAGAAGGGGAGACAAAGAGCAACCGGAGCGTAACTGTGCCCGCGAGGATTTTTGCGTACAAAGTCATCCCATTCTTTCATGACTTCGCCATGCGGTGAAAGTTCCCATATCCCATCCCCATCCTTGTCCTGACAGTATGCATGTGGCCAGACTTCACTGCGCAGATGACTGGCACCGGACAGATAAGCCATGTAGCGATCCCGCATGTTCAGGGAAGGAGAGATGCCCCAGTCCGGACCGCCCGACCTTTGGCCAGTATAGACCGGATCGGTATAGACCAGTTTGCCATTGTCATCCCGGCCGTTGAAGCCCAGAGCGATATACCAGCTCCACGGCTTGTGGTACTGACGGCTGGCGCCGCGGGCAAACATCATTTGCGGCTGATGCCGATGCGATCCTGAACTGGTGGTTTCAATCGAGATCATGCCACCACCCCATTCCATGGCATAATGGTTGAAGGCCATTAGGCAATTCATAAAAATAAGCTTCTCGGTATCCGCAAAAAAATGCCGGACAATGGCCTGATGATAAGTCTTCAACCCAGCCAAAGCAGACATCCGATCCCGGGGCTGAAAGATTTTTTCCTGAATGGTTTTTTTGACGGTGTTGGAACTGCCGGAGCGCGTCATGATTTTGTCCAAGTCCCTTGGAAAAGCCAGAAAATTAATGAATTCATTGTCCCACTCGGAAGCGGCGTCAAATCCGATGAAATTGGGATGTTGTTCCTTCCACTGCTGATATCCCTCGGAGTCGTAAAGAGTATCTTCAAAGCAATTGAAGGGCGGGCGGGAAGCCCGGATACCGATGCAGAAAGGAGTGGTCTTCGGAAAATCCTTTTCCAATAGTTTCTGACAGGAAACCAGCAATGGGGTACTTTGTTCATAGACATAAAGCCGGAAAGCGTCGCTGCTGAGAGGGCGGAAGCTCAAGCTGATTTCCGGATGGACGTTCCCTTTGCGTTCTGTGTCTGGCACATTCCGCCAGCTTCCGTTGATTTTCGCCTGCAGGACAAAACGGCTGGCCAGATGGACGTAATCCGGACTTCCCGCAACTCGTTCCCGCCCGCTGCTGATGATCACTTTATCCAGACGTTGCGGTTGAGCAAAAGTGAACGCGATCCAGGCTCCTTGATCTTTGCCGGCAAGAGCTGGCGCAGAAAAACAGGCGCTTTGCGGACTGGGGTCGCCATCACAAACCCGCTCCAGGTATTTGATCTGGGCTTGATCAGCCCAGCCGTCGACGCTTGCCAAAGAGCTGAGGTTCCGGTCTCCGTCAAAAAGTGCGATTTCCCGGATCAGGAGGCGGTTATACAAGGGTTTTTCCCGTTCGAAAAGTGAAGTGCCAAGGTCATAGGTTTTAACGGTATCTTGGGTCATCGGTTCCTGCAAGACTTTCTGCATCGCTGCAGCATATCGTTCCGGCATATTCAACCAGACCCAAAAGTCCTTTCCCATGAAGGCAGGAGCCTGCCAGACCACCAGGGGCCCGGGCGCTGGTGGCAGCAGATTTTCTCCAGCAGCCAATACCGAGCACAAAATAGGCAGGAGAAAAAGACAGGAGAAAAACTTGTTTTTCATGTTGATGTCCTTCATTGGATACCACAATAACTCATAATCAATGGAAAAAAAAGCGATGTTGTTCCGCAGAAAAAAACGTTCCCCTTGCCTTGGGTGCTGACGCAAAGCAAAGCCCTTTCCGGATGATCCTGATCGACGATAATGGCTTCAGCATCGATTAAATCAGTGGCGAAAAGGCAAAAGACGGTTTCAAATGGCGCCAGAGGAGTGTCGCCCCATTTTTTAGATGCATAGGCCAGGCGATGCTTTTTTGCTGTTTTCTGATCATAGGGTTCATGGTGGGAAGCCAAGTAACCGTCAAACCCCGTCAGTTCAAAGCCCAGTCCACCTCCCGCATCCCAAGTTCGACGGATGGAATCATAGAGCCAGACCAGTTTCCCGCCTTGCTCAACAAATTGTGTCAGAACCGGTCTGGCCAGAGGCGAGACTGCCGTCATCGGTGAGATCACAATCACCCCGCAATCCAAAAGTTCGGATGCCTCCGGCAACAGATAATGTTTTGCGGTATTGGTCAGAGAACTGGATTTACAACCCCCGGACGGAAGCTTCAGCAGTGAAGCAAGATGCTGATTGAAATTAGCCGGGCCAATAAAAAACAGCGTTCCGGAAGAGCTTTCTGCAGAAAGCACGACAGTTTGTAGAAAGAAGACGAAGAACAATAGAAGAACCCGAAATAACATAAATGTCCCTGATAATGACATTAGCTTTTAACCTTAGGGTTTTATCGTTCCTTAATAAATGAATAATGTCCGAAATTTGCTGAAATGAGGGAATGTTGCAAAGAATGCATTTTGCCTGTAAATTTAAAAATCCACACGCTTATAATCTACAGGAGGCAGGAGGCAAGAAGCAAGAACAATGTAATCTTGATCTCGTTTTTTTCACCTCGGAAAACGGATTTTCCGGCATCGGGCCGGCAAATACCCATAAAAAAAGAAGCGGCAGTGGGTTGCCGCTTCCTTAAAATATCGATAATAAAGCTGTCCTTGATCACCTGTCATTCATTGTTTTAATTGTTGATGCTTACCTTCCGTTCCGGATAACCGTTGGCCGGCCAAGAGTACCAGATGGTGTTAATGCTATATACTCCCATATTGCTCAATTTGTTGTTGGAGGCGCTGCCATCACAGAACAGTATATTCACCCCACCCTTGTGAAAATACTTAAACGCGCTGTGATCATAGCCCGTACTGCACATGACTAAGCCCAGAGCCGAAGGATATCCCGCCGTACTGGGCTTGAAAAAAGTCGTCGTACCAACCGGACTATTGGTAGCAACAAGCACCGATTTCCAGCCATTGTGACGCTTGGTATAATACTGTGGAAACCCAATCGGTGTATCCTTGTTGCCGATTACATTGTAGCTGGTCCAGCCATTGAAATATAAACTCCCATCCGCACGGTAAGTACTGTAGATACTCCCCATACGGTGATAATTCAACGCTTCATCACAAATAAATGGACTATTGGTCAACTGCGAAGAATTTAACTTCCAGATCCCTACCGAATCAAACAAACCGACAAAGCTGACAGTGTAATCATTCTTGATATAAGCCGCCCCGGGCACATAGTCCCCATACTCGCCCTCATACATCGAAAAACCAACATGAATTTGTTTCAATTTATTGATGCAGGTAATCGAGGAGGCCGTCTGCCGGGCTTGTCCCAACGCCGGCAGCAGCATCGAAGCCAAAATCGCTATGATCGCAATCACAACCAAGAGCTCAATCAGAGTAAAACTCTTCAGAAAAACCTCCCGGTTAACAGCGCCAAAAGGCTCTAACAGAATCTTCTTTTGATAGAATTTTCTGGTAATGTCCAAAGTGTAGTTGAACAATTGCTTTATGCTTGACAAAGGTATCCTGCTCCTTTTTTGATGAAAAACCAACTCTATTAAAACGAAAGTAATTAAACTGTAATTTAAAAATAAGACTTATTTGCGATTTGTCAAATGTTTTCCTTTTTTGAAAAATATGACTACAAGCTTTTTAGGCTATGCACATGCTCAGACATACTTTTAATGTGCTACCATTCCATCTCGTTTTTTCAAGAACATCGGCGTTTTATTAAATCCTGCTTCTGTATTGATTATAGATTAGTTGGAGTTACTGTAAAATCGTCTTACTTCGACAGCAAGAAGTCTGAAATTTATTCAGAGAGAATCGCAAGCGTTCCGACTTTGAGACCACTTTTCCATGAGTCCATGAAGAATTCGGATTATATTATCCCCAGTTTTCTCTCTTTCCACAAGCGATTGACGAGTTATAAAAAGGAAGTCTGCCATGACCGATATTCTCATTCCCGCGGAACGCATTCCGATTACCGCTGAAGCGGATCTATGTGTGGTTGGTGGCAGCTGCACCGGGGTCTTTGCCGCAGTGCGCGCTGCCCGCCTGGGAGCCCGAGTCGTATTGCTGGAACGCCAGAATCGCTTTGGCGGAGTGGCAACCCTGGGATTGGTCGGTATGTGGCATTCCCTCTTTGACGCCCCGGGTCAAAAGCAGATCATCGGCGGACTTACCTTAGAAATTCTTGAACGTCTGGAAAAACAGGATGCCGTAAGCCCCTTCCGAAAGCCTGTCCCGCATTACGGAATTCGTTTTAACCCGGAAATCTTGACCTTGGAACTGGACCGTCTGGTACAGGAAGAGCCCAATATCCGGGTTTTTCTGAATACATCTTTCTCAAACGTGGTACTCAGCCAAGCTGGACAGATTGAGGCCATCATCGCGGAAAACAAATCCGCTCGTTTTGCCATCAAAGCAGCGGAGTTTATCGACGCCTCCGGCGATGGGCTCGTCTGCAAAAAAGCCGGTCTGTCCATGCGACGTCCGCCGCATCCGCAACCACCAACCAGTTGTGCGCGCTTCAGCGGCTGGCGTTTCCCCCCGGATTTCGATTTGTGTGCCTGCATCGAAAAATATCGTGCTGAACTGCCAGATTTACCCGGCAGCTACCACTGGGGGATGGCAATGCCAGCCAGTACACTTTTTATGCTGGCCGGAACTCGGATTCTGAATTGCGATTGCGATGATGCCGATCAGATCACCCGAGCGGAAATGGAAACCAGACGCCAGCTCCAAGCCCTGCTGACCATGCTGAAAAAAGAACTGCCAGAGCAACAAATCGCCTTGGAAACCCTCCCTTCCGCCATCGGCATCCGGGAAGGACTCCACATCCAATCCATTGCACCCCTAAAAGGCCAGGAAATGCTGAACGGAACGCCTTTCCCGGATGCCATCGCCAATGGCACTTATCCGGTGGATATTCACAATGATCAGGATGACAGCATCTCATTCAAATCCCTGGATGGCAGCGAACGAATATATAAAGGAGGTAAACTGCTCTCCTCCGGACGCTGGCTGCCGGAAAATCAATCACTGGCTTATTATCAAATCCCTCTGCGCTGTCATATCCCCCTCGGCTCACAGAACCTGCTGGCGGCTGGCCGTATGCTCGATGCCGACCGAGATGCCTTCGGTGCAGTCCGGGTCATGGTCAATCTGAATCAATGCGGCGAAGCCGTCGGCGTCACTGCCGTCCAAGCTTTGCAGGAAAATCTCTCCGTCCAAGATATTGATTACAGGCAAACTCGGCAACTACTCGCCCAAGGCGGCTCCATCATCTGCTGAAACCCTCTCCCGTACCAGTCCGAAATTTTCCCGCCTATGCTTGACCTTCAGAGAAAAAAGAATCTCCTTTTATATTTTCCGGATTTATAGTTCAGTCAGTTAGGGCAAGGGACTCTTAATCAGTTGGTCGACAATTTGATTCCGGTCGCTGGCTCCATATCTATGGTTTTTCAACGCAAAATATTTCGAACATTTCCCCGGTTAAGGCTGGGAATTCGATTTTTTCAGAGCGGTAAAGCAAGGTCATCTTGAGCTCCGAGGTCGCGGCTTGCTCAAACGCGCGAGCGACAGAACAATGCACGATGGCATAAAAGCGTTGTCCTTTTGTCTGCGCCAAGCATTGCCAAATATGTTCCGGCTGAAAATCGCGATGGAGTTCCCGGCTCAGAATCAAATAAGTGTAGACCCGCTGATTTTCTCCGCTACGCAAGGTATACCGGGGCAAATATGCACTCAAACCACTCACCGGCAAATGGGTCGGAAAATAATAAATATCCGCATCGCAAGGAATGTTTTTTTCGATAAAAGCCGCCGTCGCTGGATAGTCCGTAAAGGGTTTTCGCAGATCATAGGGGATATAAAGCAGGGTTTGCCGATAGGAGAAAATCGTAAACAAGCAGAGAAAAACAGCCACACTGGGATGCAGCAGAAAATGGCACCGATTTTTCTGCCATTCCGGAATCGTCGGACTTGCTCCGGCGGCAATCCAGAAGGTAAAAATCAGCATCAAGAGAATCAAATAACATTGTTGCGGACTGGCCAAACTATACAAAATCGCGGCAAACAGAAACTGCCACACTATCCCACTTAGTGCGATCAGCAGAAAACGCCACGAACAACGCCAGAGAGTGTACAAAGCCCCCAGCAGACTCATCCAGAAGACGAATCTCACTGCTGGGTTACGAATGAACATGTAATAGGTTGCAAAGGAATCCAGAATCAGTCTAATGCGCTGCAAAAACTGTCCGGATGTCTCTGCTCTGAACCTAGCCTCATGGGTAACCGCAAAAGCTGGAGCGACCTGCAGAAAAGCAATCAACACCCCGGACAAAACCAGCAACAGCGCTATGATTCGCCGGTTGCGCTCTTTTGTGTTCAGCTGCTTCCATTCAGCAAAAAGTAGATCCCAGGCAAAGAAGCAGAACAGACCTGCGACCATCCCCTCCATGTAAACATGGGTATTGGCCAGCAAAGCCAGTAGAAAGGCGTACCGTAACGGCTTCTGCCGGCGCAAAGGATAACAGATCGCCAGCAGGAATAATAATGGGGGAACCAAGGCATAGGAACGCGCCACTACCGGGCACCAATACATTAACGGTGCGGAAAGCAGCAGCAGCAGCTTTGTGGCCAAGGAAAAGGGAGAACGATACAGCAAAAGCCAGACTGCAATACAGCTCAGCAGGACACTGATTACATTCAGAGTCAACAGGGGAAAACCAGTACCGGCAAATGGATGCAGAAGCAAATGCCACAAGGCAAAATGCCCCTCATAGCGCATCATGTGGAAAATTTGAAAAATCGAGCAATCCCGGGCGATCAGCCAAGCCTGCACTTCATCCTCCCATTGCTCATGAAAGAAAATCTGAGCAAAGACTACCAGCACATACACAACCATCGCCAATGTCTGAATCTGGAATGCGTTCCACTTCAGGCATTCCCCCAGCAAGCATTTTCTGGAAGATTCAGGAGCGTCATCCGTTGTTTTCGGCTTCTTCATGATATTCTTCCTCGGTATTGACTTCCCAGACTTTGCTCTTATCGCCTTTTCCATAGATCGCCCGCACGGCTTCCATAGCCGTGAGCATGGAATGATCCATATTATTGTAGCGATGCTGCCCATTGCGCCCAACTGGATAGAAATTCTGCAGGGTATCCAGATAGGCACGCACCTTACCAAACTCCGAATAACTGCCAAAATATGCCGGATAGGCTTTCTTAACCCTGGTACAGACGGAATCCAACACCTGATCACGGTCAATTACACCAATCTTCTCGAGTTCGGAAATGGC
Organism: Lentisphaeria bacterium; assembly: GCA_041670605.1. Taxonomy (GTDB): domain Bacteria; phylum Verrucomicrobiota; class Lentisphaeria; order Oligosphaerales; family Oligosphaeraceae; genus JAQVUB01. Next base: position 1,702 of record JBAXYW010000024.1, on the reverse strand, counting down.
ACGTTGGATGAATTCCTGATCCGGCATGACCCACTGCTCATCGCCCTCACTGCAAAAATACTCCAATCCCAACCACACTTCATGCTCCGGATCCCGAGTCAGATAGGGCGACCAATTGTTGAAAATCTGCAAACGCCCGATTTTCACCTCTCGTTCCTGGATATAAATCCAGCAATCCGGAACAATATTGTTCAAGGTTGGGATCTTCGTCCGGTTTGAAATTTTCAATTTATTCAGCAGCAGTCCGACGGTCATGAAATCACGGTAAGGCAGCTCCAGAGCGATCCGGCGTACTTCCGGCGGTATGGCAACCCCCAGAGCCAGAGCGAGGTCTTTGATCGGCATGGAAGAAATCAGATAATCGCAGACCAACGTTCGCTGTTCGCCTTCCTTTTCATATTGGACTTGCGTAATACGGTCGCCTTCTGTCTGCAAACCTACAACGCGAGCCCCAAGGTGGATTTCCCCCCCCTTGCTGATGATTTCTCGCCCCATCGCTTCCCAATATGCACCAGGCCCTTTCGCGGGATACCAAAAGGATTCGATCAGCGAAGTTTCCACCTTCTTACCCTGTAAATGCAAAGTGCGCAGCAGGAACGTCATAACCGCTTTGAACAATGACAACCCTTTGACCCGCTGAGCTCCCCAATCCGGAGCAATCCGCGAGGGATGAACACCCCATAATTTTTCCGTATAATCCTCAAAAAACATCTGATAAAGCACTTTGCCAAAACGATTACAATAAAAATCCTCCAGCGATTTTTCCGGGCGTTTATGAACAACGGAAAACAGGTAGCTGAAGCCGGCTTTCATGGTACCCCAAAAGCCAATATTCCGAATCGTCTGCAGGCTGATTCGTATCGGATAGTCAAAAAAACTGCGTCGATAAAAGATACGGGAAACCCGATCCCGCAACAACAATACTTGATCTGTTTTTTCCGGATCCGGGCCACCCTCAAGATATTTTTTTGTCCGTCCCAGAATACGATCATCTTTGGCAGGCTGACCCTGAATCGGCATCAATTCCAGCCACAAATTCCGCACTTCGGCATTTTTCGAAAAAAACCGGTGTCCGCCAATATCCATGCGGTTATCTTTGTAAACAAGGGTGCGGGCAATGCCTCCGAAAGCGGAACTCTCCTCCAAAACAACAGGGTGGACATCCCCTTCCTCCAGCAGACGATAAGCCGCCGTCAGGCCAGCCGGTCCGGCGCCGATAATAATTGCCATTTTCATTGATAAAATCCCCATTGAACAGATTACGAGTAAAAGCGCAATCCGAAAACTCTGAATATTGCTGCATCCCCTTGATTTTCAGCAGTACTTTGGCCCTTTTTATACTATACTGTCCTACCTCTTTATACACAAGATATTCCAATTAAAAAAACAGATGGATTGTTGTAAAGAATAACGGTCATTAGAGCTCGTCCCCAAAGGTATCAAGGATTGTTTTGTAGGCCTTCAAAAAGAATCGTTGAACTTTTCGCAAAAGCTGTGTTTTTGGCGGATGCGACATGAAATGTCATCCACCTGTTGAAGTTTCGTTCACTGTGCAAAACCAGAGACTGGATGACATTAAAAAAAATTTGCTTCTTCACCATAATTTGTGGGTGAAAATTAGAAAAGATTGATTTCATAATTCTTATTTTCAAGGACTTAGAACTTTTTTGCATCACCAAAAATTGGACTCTGAATTTTTTGG
>JBAXYW010000023.1:0-18087 GCA_041670605.1 Lentisphaeria bacterium | reverse complement strand
TTCAAAAATATAAATTTTGACTTTGTTATGGAGCAACTTGGGTATGTTTCGTTTTGGTAAAGGAATCCAGAGTTACTTCATGGTTCTGCGGCTGTCAACAGGTTGCCATATAATTTACGCCCAGGCAGAAGGCGATAATCTTCGCGCGGCGCGGCTGGTATTCGTATGATTCGTACATCTCCTGGTGGAATCGATGCAGTAATCCGGCGAATGCGTCTGCTGGTCTTGTCCTGAAAAGTATCAGGAGGCAATGCGACGGTTGCAATCTTCTGCTCTAAGATGGGTATTAGTTTTCATTTCTGTATCCGGCCAGATTTTGTCCGATGGCATCGGCGGCTAGCATGGCGTGAAGTACGTTTTCCGGGGTGATGGTTCCGGCTTCGTGATGGATGGACTGCTCCGGGGTGCAAGCCATTTTTGCTGCTGTCAAAAGTTGTTGCCGGGTTGCTTGTCCCAGGCCAATGGCCGCCAGTGTAGTTGGCAAACCGATTTGTTGACAGAAGGCATATACGGTAGTGATCTCCGTTGGGAGCGCATCTGCCAGTTGCAAGCCGGTCAGTACGCCGAAAGCCACTTTTTCGCCATGATAAAAGGCGTGGGTTTCTGGCAATGCCGTCAGCCCATTGTGAACGGCATGGGCAGCGGCCAGCCCGGCGCTCTCAAAACCAATGCCACTCAACAGGATATTCGCCTCAATAATATGTTCCATAGCGGGTGTTACCAGGGACTTTTCGCAGGCCAGCTGAGCGGCCTTGCCATGAGCCAGCAGCGTTTCATAGCAAAGTTTGGCAATGCTCAGTCCAGCCAAGGTGCAGAGTCCGCCGCACTCATTCACGGATCGAGTTTGAACACAGGAGCGGGCTTCAAACCAAGTCGCCAGAGCATCGCCCATTCCGGATACTAAATAACGCACCGGGGCTGCAGCAATAATTGCAGAATCAACCAGAACAGCCGCAGGATTGGACTTCTGGTAAAAAACACGCTCAAAAATACCGGTACGGGAATATAGAACTGCGCAGCCGCTGCAGGGCGCGTCCGTTGAGGCAATGGTTGGTATGACAATAACCGGTAGATTTGCCCGGTCGGCAGCAATTTTCGCGGTATCAATCGTTTTGCCGCCGCCCATGCCAATGAGGACATCAATCTTTTTTTTGTGAAGGATAGCCATTAGCCGGGTCAGTTCTTCTTCGCAACATTCACCCTGAAATAATTCCACACTGATTGAATGCTGTTTCCAGTCCATGCCACAGGATGGCAAAATATTTTTTTGGACCGATGGAGAAGCCAGAATAAGGCCTTTTTTGCCCATGCTTTTGAGCAGATTTGGCAATTCCTGTAAGGCTCCGGCTCCCTGAAGGTATTTTCCCGGGAAAACTGCTTTGCTGAACATGCTGAACTCCTGAAGTATGCCCTGTTAGAAAAAGTATTTGCAGGGCAGGTTACTGTTTGTGAGAAAGAAGCGTTATCAGCATAAATTTATATTGGTTGCTGGCAAATACAATCATACGGAGCTTGTTTTTTAGTAAATCGTCCGGTAACGCAATCGATCAATTAATCCCTTGGCGAACTAAACCGGGGACCATTTGCAGGAAACATGCCTTTAGCGAAGGATGGTATGGGGAATGGGGTCGCTGGGACGTGGGCTGAAGCTACTGTGGTAACGGTGTCAGTTGCAACGCTGTTTAAGAGGGGAATGAGGAAAGCCCATTTCAGATCTCTCCGGTCATTTTTTCGACGGGTAGTTGGAAGGCTTTGATGCCCTCATGAGTGCCGATATCATCCCGGAGTTTCTGGACGGTATCCATGATTTTTTCGGCCATGTCATCTGCGCTGACGATCAGCAGCGCAGTATTGGCTCCAGGCCAGACATTGTTGTCCATTTTAGGGCCGCTGCTGATGCCTTTTCCGATGAGTCGGGGCCATTGTGTAAAGCAGGTGACGCCAAGCTTGTCGATGGCGTCATGGACTTCTTCCTGGATGGAGATATTAAAGACGATAAAGATCATTTTCATGGTGATGAATTCCTTGCAATGGTTTGCATCCGGTCAGGCTTGGGCAGTTTCACCAAGGCGTTTTTTGTCTTTGGCCAGGAGGCTGTAGAGGGTGGGAATGAAGACCAGGGTGACCAGCGTAGAGATGGCAAGACCCCCGATAATGGCGATGCTGAGAGGAGACCACAGCTCGGAACCGGTAGTTTTGGACATGGCCATCGGCAGCATGCCGAAGATGGTGGTGAGTGTCGTCATCAGTACCGGGCGCAGGCGTTGACGCCCGGCGATGGTGATCGCTTGGTTCACCGGGAGCTTGCGTGCTACGAGGATGTTGATGAAGTCGATCAACACGATGGCGTTATTGACGACGGTGCCGACCAGCATAATCAGCCCGATAAACGACATGATATTAAGGGTTTTTCCAGTTATGGCCAAGGCAAAGATCGCTCCAGCAAAGGCGAAGGGGATGGAAAACATGACAATAAAAGGCGCCAGATACGACTCGAATTGTGCGGCCATGATCATGTAGACCAACAGGACACCTAGTACCAGCATTAGTGTGAGGTCACTAAAGGATTTTCCTTGTTCCTTGATCTGTCCATCATAGTCTATGGCGATGCCGGGCGGCAGGATGATGTTTTCGGCGATGGCTCGTTTAAGGTCGCTGCCGACTTCGCCAAGTGATCGTTGATAGACATCCAGCTGGAGGTAGATGACGCGTTCCTGTCCCGTACGATTGATCGTCACTGGGCCGAGTTCCTCGGTGACCGTAGCGAATGAGTCCAGCCGGATACGTCTGCCATTGACCGAGATTTCACTATTCAGAATATCATTGACAGTACGCCGTTCGACTTCACCGAGTTGCACGAAGATTTCGTATTCGTCTTCGCCTTCGCGGAACTGGCTGGCCTCATTGCCGTAGAAGAGGGTACGGACGGAGGATACAATATTGTCGACATTGACGCCCAGCACTGCGGCGGCTTCCCGGTCGATATTGATGGTCAGTTCGCGGTTGCCGCTGTCGAAGGTGATGATCGGGTCTTTGCAACCTGGGATGTCTAGTGCGAGCGCACGGATTTTTTGTGCGATGCCCAGGGTGACATCAAGGTCGTAGCCGAGGATTTCAACGACGATGGGTTTTTCGTTGTTGCCGCCCATGATACGGCTCATCAGGCGGTTGGAAGTCCCAAGGAAGACGCGGTCGAGTTCCGGCCATGAGCGCAATTCGGCCAGAACCGCTTCGCCGAGTTCGGCGACTCCGTAGGGGCGTTCCTCCAGCGGCAGGAGTTTGATATTGATCTGACCGATGTGTGACCCCTGGTTTCCCCGACCGCCGGAAGACCGCCCGGCTCGCCAATTAGTGAAGCGTACGGCACTCTCCCGTTTCTGGCCAAATTCATCCGGGGGAATCGTTATCCCCCCACGGGAGGCAATGAGTTTCTTTTCCTTCTGGTAGATCGTTTCGACGATCCGGCGTCCGGTTTGTGCTGTGAGTTCAGCACGGGTCGATACAGGCAACTGGAATTGTATGGTCATTTCACCTGTGTCCTGATCCGGTGTGAATTCGGTTCCGACAAAGGGGATGGTTAGAATGGCGGCACTAATCACGATCGTGGCAAAGACGATCACGGCGCTTCGATGTGCCAGACAGAAGCTGAGCAAATTACCGTAGGCGCGTTCAAAAGCCAGAAACCAGTTTTCGCTGCGTAGATAGAGGGTGCCCCGCCACGATTTCTTTTTGCTGGCTTCTTCGATTTCGACTTTTGTGCGTGGGATGGTTTTGAGGAGTTTGGAACTGAGCATGGGAGTGAGGGTGAGAGCACAGGCCAAGCTGGCCAATAGCGTGGCTGTCACCAGACCGCCGAGCTGCCGGAACATGATGCCAGAAGCTCCCTCGACGAAGACCAGCGGCAGGAACACGCAGATAGTTGTAGCGGTAGCAGCAATTAGAGAGAGACTTACTTCCGATGCGGCAAACATCGAGGCTTCACGGACTTTTACGCCGCGGTTGACCTGGCTGGTGATATTTTCCAAAACCACAATTGCATTGTCAACGATCATGCCAATGGCGATTGCCAAGGCTGACAGGCTGATCATATTGATTGTCCAGCCCATGAAATACATAAAGCAGAAGGCGATAATCAGGGAGAAGGGAATGGTCAGAACGATGACCAGCGAGGTGCGGAAATTGCGCAGGAAGAAAAAGGACACCAGTATAACAAAGAACGCGCCCCAGTAGACCGTACTTTTGACGTTGTCAATGGACTGGGTGATGAAGGTACTGAAGTCATTGACGAGGTAGAATTTGATATCCCGGGGTACCACGGTTTCCAGACGCGCGAGTTCGTTGCGGACAGCCTCACAGACTTCCACGGTATTGGCACCGCTGCGTTTCTGGACGATCATGATCATGCCATCCCGCCCCATGGTCTCGACGTACTGGGTGATTTCTTGGAAAGAGTCGCTGATTTGCGCAATATCCTTCAGGCGAACGATGGCGCCATCCTTTTGTAGCAGGGGAATTTCCTGGATTTGCTCAGGACTGACGTAATCGCCCAAGATACGAATGGTGTATTCAATGATACCAATTTTGAGGTTGCCAGCGGGCAGGGTGCGGTTTTCATTGGCGATGGCATTTTCAATGTCCCGGAGGGTGAGCCCATAGCCGGCCAAGCGTTCCCGGGAGAGGGTGACATTGATCTGGCGTTTCAGTCCCCCGAAGGCATCAACGGCGCCTACGCCTTCCAGTCGTTGCAATGGCTGAAAAACCTCGTCGTCGATAATTTCATAAAGTTTTTCAATGCTTTCCCGCGCAGTGACGCCGATAATCATGATGGGGATCGAGGAGGAATCAAATTTATAGATGGCGGGATCGTCGACATCGTCCGGCAGATTCCGTTTGACGGCATCAATTTTTGAGCGCACGTCGTTGCTAGCTTCGTCAATATTGGTACCCCACGTGAATTGGCAGGAGATTGACGAACGTCCTTCTGAAGTTGCCGAGCGGATTTCCTCGAGGTTTGCGACTGAGCCGAGTCGTTTTTCCAGTACACGGGTGACCTTTTGTTCCACATCCTCGCAGGACGCGCCCTGCCAGGTGGTTGCTACTGTAACGCGTGTTGGCTCGATTTCCGGTGTGAGATCCACACCGAGTTTCATCAGGCAGATGATGCCGAGCGTGAGAACGGCAAGAAAGAGCATGGCCGTCGCAACGGGACGATTTACACCGAATTCTGGAAGTTTCATAGAAAGTGGAACCGTTTATGTGGAGTGAGGGATTGAAGCAAAATTACTAGCTGGCGTTGCTGGCTATTTATCACTGTCCAGACTTAGATTATTGCCTTCCAGACGGCGGATGCTGGCACCATCCGTCAGACGATGCTGGCCGACAACGACAATCTCATCGCCTTCTTGCAGGCCGGAGCGAACTTCGACTTTATTGGCGAAATGGATGCCGAGTTTGGTATCTACCGCGCGGACTTTATCTCCCTCGACGACATAAACGATGCGCTTTTCAAGATTGCGGATGGGTAGTGAGGGATCGATGGCGAGGACATTTTCCCGGGATTCAATCAGCATATCGACGGTGGCATACATGCCGGGTTTAAGTCGATAGTTGCCCGATTCATCCGGCGCATTATCGAGGACGATTTCGACTTGTGCGGTACGGGTTGTCAGGTCGATGGCCGGATAAATCTTGCTGATTGTGCAGTCAATAATGCTGCTTGGCAGGGATACTGTGCGTAGGCGCGCCTTAGTTTTGCCGGCCGTGACTCGTGGCAGGTGATTGACCGGTACCGAAAGAATGACTTTGACTTCGTCTATCGCCATAATAGTAATGATCGCAGTGGTGGATGAAACCATGGCACCGGGATCGACATATTTTTTGCTGACCACTCCATCCATCGGAGCGTAAAGTTTTGTTTCCGAGAGATTGATTTCGGCTTCGTGGAGTTTGGCCTCGATCTGCTGCAGCGCGGCTTCGGCCTGCTGCACACTGGCCTTGCTTCGTTCGATGGCCGCTTCGGCTTGTTGAATGGCCGCTTCGGCAGAACGGATTTGTGCTTCGGCGGCCTTTTCAGCCGCTTCGGCCTTGTCAAACTCGGCGCGGGCCTGGTCGGCGGCCGTTTGAGCTTGGTCGTAATTTTGCTGAGTAGTGGCTTGTTGATCAAGCAGGTTTTTCTGGCGAGCTTGTTCGCGTTCCTTGTCTGTGCGTGCAGCCCGTGCCGAGGCTACTGCAGCGCTGGCACTGAGCAGGGCAGCGCGTTGTTGGTCCGTGTTGGCTTTGGCGTTAAGCAGTCCAGCTTGACTATTTAGCACATCGGCTCGCGAAGCCGTCAGGGAAGCTTTGGCAGCGGCGAGGGCCGCTCGGGCATTTGCAAGCTGTGCTGCCCATTCGCGATCATCAAGCGTGGCAATGAGCTGCCCTTTTTTGACTCGCGTGCCTTCGGAGACGAGCCGCTCGCCCGCGATGGCCAAACTGTTCAGGCGCCCTGCGATTTTTGGCTTGATATCGACGGATTGCATAGCCTCAATATCGCCATTGAAGGTCAAAATTTCATCAATGCGGTCGCGCCCAACGCGCCCCGTCTGCACCGACACGACAGTATCACGCCGTCCGGCTTTGCTCTTTTGCGCCTCATTATGTTTTTTCTGCACGATGATCATCCCGTAAATACTGCCGCCAAGCAGGAGGACAACAGCAAACGTGGTTAAGACCGGAATGATGATTTTTTTCATTGAACAATAGACCTTTGTTGCTGAATGGTGAAATTATGAAAATTTGGGCAGGTTTTTTGGCAAGATTTTCTGTAAAGCGTTTGCGGCATTAGTTTTGCGCTGGTTTTCCGAGCTCGAGCAGGTAATCTGTTTTAAGGATCAGGCCGGTGCTGGATGCGAGTTGTTCGAGATTGTTGAGTACTTGCACATAGGAACGTGACCGTGCGGCAGCGCTGATGGTAGCATCGCTTTGCGCTTCATTCAGACGGGTGATTGTCGTCGTGCCCCCCAGGTATTCCTGGTAAACCAGATCGCGGATGCGTTTGGCCGTTGCCAGAATATTTTCTTGCAAGGCATGCTGCCGGCGGCTAGAATCCCAGGCCAGAACATTTTGCCGGATTTCCGCGTCAATCTCCAGCAGGAGACCCTTTTTCGCATGAATTGCTGCTTCCAATTCGGCATTTGCGTACGATATGGCCGCTAACGTTTTGTTCCCCTCAAAAAGATTCCAGCGCAAAGCAAGCCCAAAGCTAACATTGCGATCCATGTCTTTGTTGAAGCGCAGGGAATCCTCCCGTTCGAAGCCATAGTCGGCGAATAGACTGATCTGGGGATACCAACCGCTTTTGCCGGCACTGACTGCTGCGCGCGCCATCGCAATCGCATTTTCGGCAATTTGCAGATCCGGCCGATTTTCCAAGGCGTAATTGAGCAGCTTTGGCAACGAGAGCTGATATTGCAGTAATTCTGCGGAGGGTGGCAGCAGTTCAATTTTCGTCCAGATTTCATCTTCACTGACGGCCAACAAAGCGGCCAGCGAAACAATCGCGGCTCGCCAGCTGCGTTCGGCGGCAATGTAATCGACTTCGGCATTGCCAACCTGCAGATCGAAATTGAGCACTTCACTGGGTGGTGCCACTCCGCCGGCATGGCGCTTTCGGGCGTCTTCCAGCAGAATACGGTTAAAATCCGCATCCTGCCGGGCGATTTCCATACTGTCCTGAGCCAACAGCGCGATATAGAAGGCGCTGGCGACCGCATGCAGCAGCAGTCTCTGGACGTCATAGTGCGCCTCGGTGCTGGAGCTCAGGCTATATTTTGCGCTGAGGGTATTAAAGTGCCTCTGGAAGCCATCAAAGAGCAGCCATTCTGAGCTGAGGCCGCTTTGATAGCTGGTATTGTTGTCATAATCTCTGAGTGGCCTGGTTACCTGGTCGCGGTTGCGGGTGATTCCGGCATTGAAATCCAAGGTCGGCCAATAGGCAGCTTGGGCAAACTGTACCTGTGCAGCGGCACTGTCGATGTGTGCTTTGGCCTGAGCCAAGGTAGGGCTGTGCTGCAGAGCGAGCTGTTTGGCTTCCGCCAGAGTCCAGTGATATTTTACCTGCCCTTTAGTGTTTACTCCCACCAGAGGCTGGATTTCTGCGGGAGTTTGAGCCGTCAGAAGAGTGCTTAAAAGTGCCAATGTCAAGGACAAAAGTTTTTTTTGCATGGGAAAATAGATTTTATTCATGGCTTGGAGTTGTGCCTAATTGCTGCAGCTTTGCCTGCATTTCTTCGACTGTATGGCGGACAAGGTTCAGGATGTAATTTGTCAGAAACGTTTTATCATGATTACCGCTGAGACGAAATCGGCTCTTGCCATTGAAAAAACGTTGTTCCACCTGTGTCTGAATGGGTAGAAAAAGGCAGAGGCTGTGGTAGGTGTAGCGGACCAAACTGAGATTGTCCTCATTGGCAGCCGGACCGAGAAGCGCCGAGAGCATGCCGGTCAGGCGATCTTCATAATTTTTTATCAGCTGTTCTCGGTCAGGATCCTGCTGGATTAACGGATGATTTTTGCCATCCACTAAATCCCGCATATGCATCCAATTAATCTGTGACATCGTGCTGTTGTAGGTGTTGTCCAGCAGAATGTCAATATGGATGCGTAACGCCTGCCAGGGATCGCTTTCCGCAGTGTTCCAGCAATGCTGCATACGCTCTCGACGGATTTGTCGGGCATAGTCACGCACCGCTTGGTAAAAGCCGGCCTTATCCCTGAAGTAGTAATTGATCGCAGCCAGATTACTGCCCGCTTCGTCACTGATCTCCCGAACCGTCGCACCATCGTAGCCTTTACTGGCAAAAACTTTCAGACCTGCCTCCAGTAGACGATCCCTGGATTCGCGTACTTTAACAGTTTTTGACATGACAGAACCTTTCCTGACTTTATGACAACGGCAACAGTTTATTGAGGCCGGATGAATAATCGCTAACAATTAATAAACGTAAAAAACTGAGCAATTATTTTAAAATAACATTTTAAAAAACCGTTTTAATATAAATTCTGAAACGGTTTTATGCTTACAGGAAACCAAGGTTACATTGCAGGATATGGTTCCGATGTGGTTTTAACGCCCCAGAGGGTCGAGGACCGCAATCGAAAAAACATGCACAAAACAATTGACAATAAATCGGATGAAGACGATAAAATCGCTCTCTGAGTTTTATAGAAGTCGATTTTTTGCTGCAAATTCATCAAGAAATCAGCGAAATTTTTGGAGGACTTCGGGGAGTGCTTTAAGCAAGGCGTTGAGGTTTTCCTGGGTGCTGTTGTACCCGAAGCTGATTCTCAGGGCGCAACGAGCCAGATCCGGCGGGACTCCCATGGCGGCGAGGACATGGCTTGTTTTTTTGCTTTCGGCAGAACAGGCGCTGCCGGTGCCGACCAGAATATTTTTCTGTTCGGCGAGGAAGCGCGCGACGAGGGCGCCTTCACAGCCGGGGATGGCGAAGCAAAGGATATCCGGCACACTATCTGGATTGGAGAAGATGGGCCATTTTCCCTGGGAGAGTTGCTGCAAGCCCTGGCGTAAAATTTGATTCAATTGGCGGAGTCGTTCGGCTTCTTTGACTCTGTTTTGGCAGGCCAATTCGGCGCAGTCGGCGAATAATTGGATGGCGACGGTATCCAGAGTTCCGGAACGCAAAGCATGTTGTTGCCCGCCACCTAATATTTGCGAAGTCAGTTTGATTCCTTTACGGACGATCAAGGCGCCGATGGAGGCCGGCCCGCCGATTTTCCGAGCCGAGAGTGCGACGAGATTGAGCTGTGCTTCTTGCCAAGGAATATGGATTTTTCCCAGGCTCTGAACGGCATCAATGCAGAATAGGCATGGCTGGTTAAAGGCTTGCCGCAACCGCAACAGATCCTGCACTTGCCCGGTTTCATTATTAACTTGACAGCAGCACAAAAGAGAACAGGGGAATGCTGCGGTTGCAGTGTTGGGTTGAAGCAGTCCCTGGTGGTTGACTGGCAATGAGACGAGTTCAGTGTGCTGCCGCTGTAATTTCAGCAGGGGTTCCAACATAGCTGGATGAGCCGTAGGATCAAACGCAATGCGACGAATTTTGCGAGTCTCAGTCAGGCCAAGGATGGCTAGATTCAGTGCCTCGGTTCCTCCGCTGCACCAGAGGACTTGGGCACTTTCTTCTGGAATTGCGAGGCAATAAAGCAGGCGGCGTTCGGCTGCAAGGATCGCCCGGCGACATTCCTCAGCAAAGATCGTACTGGCATGGGGGTTGACAAAATAACACCGGCAATAAGCCGGATAGCGTTCGACGATTTCCGGACGAATCGGACAGGCTGCCGCATAGTCAAAATAGTGCATAAATGCAAGATTCCAGGGGAAAAGCATTTGCTGCCGCAGACTTCACAGCAGCATAGACATTTTTTTTACGGAGCAACAGTACTACCTATGCCAGCACCCAAAATGGTCTCATATCGCAAGCTGGAATTATTCCGGAACGGGTGCACGCAATTTACAATTGTGAGCTGTATGAGAAGGACAGGGTAGACGAGGGAATTTCTGTTGTTGTGATCGGTTCGTCCTTGAGCCATTGTCTGGCCTGCGAGGCCAAGCTGTTGGAAATCGCATCGACGGGGGCGGGCATGTTTCTGCCTTGTGGGATAATTTGTTGAGCTTCTTTCCAAGGAACTTCATAAATTTGCAGTACGATTTGTGCATTATCTGCATAGATCTTTTGTTTCGGGAATCGTTTTTGCAACTGAACTAGGGAATACATGGCATTTCCGATGACATCGATGGCTTCAAACATCGGTTCCATGCCCGGAATGACCGGTTTGGTACATTGGATTACCAGGCGTTTTGCCAATTCCTGCAGTTCTGCATGCTGCTCCTGGTTGGCGGGTTGCAGTTTGCCGGCTGCCCAAGCGGCATTCCGTCGTTCTTCCGAGGTGGTTGCCCCTGTGTTTTTCAAGCAGGTTAGCAGGGAAGTCGCAAAAATTCCCTGTGGAAAATAGCCCATTGCCGCAAACGCTTCCACCCGGACGGCGGGGCTTTGTTTGTCCAAACATAATTTTTGCAGAATTGGCTCACAACCCGATGGATGCAGATTGCCAACGGCCTTGGCTACTGCCGAACGTACCAGCGGAGAGGGATGCTCCACATATTGTTGCAACAAATCTCCATAGCTGTCAAGCGGAGCCAGTGCTGCCAAAGCCAGAATACCCGCAGACAGATTTTCCGATGTGCTTTCCTGAGGAATTTGTTTTGCAATTATAGCCACAGCGTTGCGTTGGTTCAGGCGGGTCAGAGCCAGCATTGCATGCAACCGCCGTAACGCATTGTCGCTGCTCAGGGTTTGCAGCAAGCGTTCTTTGGCTGGGCCAGAGTTCTGTTCGGCAGCAAAGACGAGTGAATTTTCGGCTTCCAGGCGAATTTGTTGCAAAGGATCGGCAAATAAATTCAGCAGGCAGTCAACGGCCTTAAGATTATTTAAGTCGGCCTGCTGGCGCAGGGCAATAAGGGCTGCCAGGCGGACGGCTTGATCGCGGTCTTTCAAGGCCGCCAGCAGCAATTCCTGATGGGTGCCGGGGTTGGCCTGACAAGCCGCGATCCGGATGCCGGGTTCGGAATCTTGCAGCAAAGTCTGCAATCGGGCAGCGTTTTCCGGGAAGGGGTCTTTGGCTGCAGCCAGGCGTAGAAGAGCCGAGCCCTCAGCGGCTTGATCGAGCCAAGCGGAGACTTCCGGCAGGCGGGTTTGCAGAAGGCATGCTGCTTGCAAAGCCAAGGCTTGGATTTCCAGGACGGACTCCTGTTGATAATCAAGGATACGTGAACCAAGCACCGCTGCAGCATCCGGGTTTCGGCTGAAGACTCGCCAAGCCGCTTTGCGCAATCGCAGTGGATTCACAGGTTCCTGGTCGGCGGGTAGGAAGGGCAACAACTCTTGAAAGTCTGCCTGTGGCAGTTGGCCGTACAATTGTATGGCTGCTTCTGCGGTTCGGATATCAGGAGAGGTCAGAAAGGGGCGGATAAGCTGGGCAGGAAGTTGCGTCAAGTCCATTTTTTGCAAGAGTTGCAGGAGACTCATCTGCACTTCTGCTTCTTTTTCCGTTCCCAGCCATTCGAGCATCAAACTCTGGTTTGCCGGAATTGGAGCATCGGAGAGTTCCTGCATCAGGCGACTCCGCAGGTCTGCATTGCAGAAGGGTAGTCCTTCCCGTATTTTATCCAGAGCTTCCCGGGTGGTTTCATAATGTCCTTGAGAACTCAGGTAAGAACCGGCAATAGGTTCTTTTTCCCAGATTTGCATCCAAAGCGGGAAAAACAGCACAACACTGCTATAGATAGCGGCAAGCGATGACATAAGATGATCCTGTATTCAGTCTGAAGTTTATTTTTGTTCTTTGAAAAGGAAATGGACTCGCAATGCTGAGATACTCAGCAGGGCAAGGGTTAGAAAGCTGAAGATCAGCAGGTGATTTTGCCAAAGACGATTACCAAAAAGGCTTGGCAATCGGGAGGCCAGAGAATTGTCCAAGGTAATTTCCAGGGCAGCGATAAAGGGGTTGAACATCAGAAAACCGGCCTGAATGGTCGGGCTGATTCGGGTGCTGAACAGGAGAACCGACAGCGAACCAGCCGTAAAGAGAAGCGCGAATCCATAACTGATTGCCGTTGCGATGCCGGTACTCGGGGAAAAGCAGGAAGCGCAAAGTCCCCCGGCAGTCAATACCAGGCAGGTGGTCAGCAGGACGCCAACCCAGGCGCCGACGCGCCAGTAGTTGTCAACGAAGGAAACCCAGGCAATTTTAGCCGTTTCCAATGCTTCCGGCGAAAATCCGGACGGGATCAAGCCGGAGAAATCGATGAGAGCGGAGCTTTCGAGATAGACCAGAGCCAGAAAAACGGGCAGACTGCTGAGCAGGAAAATTAGGACATAAAGCAGGGCTGCTTTCATTTTGCCAGTGACCACAGTGAAAGACGATAATGGCGAAAGACGCAACAGCAGCAAGGTGTCTCGAGTGATTTCGTCGGTGATACTGCTGCTGCTGACGGTGGGCGCCAAGATGGCGACAACACCCAGCTGAAAAATGATGGCGACAGCGCGAATTTTATCCAGATCCATATCACCGACCTGATCGGCAATCAGTACCAAAATGCCAATACTCAGGCAGATGCACACCGTCAGCGCACGAATGATAAACTTCGGATTGCCAAAAATTTTACTTCGGATTTCTGCCACAAAAACCGGGTTTCGGTTTTTTCCGATTGGTTTTTTTCGGCGCAGGGGGTCGATCAGATAGAAGGGCCAGCCCAGTTTTCGTTTGATCATGGTTTTGGTATCGACATACTTGCTGACGGTGGCGGAACGACGCAAGTTTGGGGGGGCAAAAATAAAGTGTGCAAAGATGGCCAGAAAAAGGATGCCCAGTATCAACATACTGATCAGGAAGAAGGAGAAGACGTTGTCAGCGGAGGCGCCAATGACGCCGATTTCATAGCTTTCAGCGAATTGCAGGGCAAAAAGTGCTTCATAGGGGCTGATTGCCCGCAGTTTCAGGAAAAAGGGCTGCAGCGCAGGGATTTTCAGCAGCACGGAAGGCAGCCAAGTTGCTCCGGCAAGGATCGTGATGCCGATATAAGTCGACAATAATGCGGAGTAGCTGCGCTGGCAGAGGGAGCTGACCGCCAGGCCGAAGAGTCCGTACACTATGGTAGATGCTGCGACGATGGTTAACGCCTTGCCGAGGGCAGACAAGCTGATGCCTCCGCTTAATGCGCAGATTGCGGTTACCGGGATGGAGACACAGAAAAGAACCAGTGAGATGCCCAGGGTGCCGATTAGTTTTCCAGTGAGGATTTCACCTGGGCTGAGCAGGCAGGTTTGCAACATGACGAAGGTGCGTCGTTCTCGTTCGGAGGTGATTGCGCTGGCCGTAAAGCCTGCGGTTAGCAGGATCATAAAGGTCAGCTCAGTTCCTAGAAAAATGGTAAACAGTTCATTGCTGTTGGCATCCGAAAAGATTCCGCTTCGGGGCCAGAGCATGAACAGGATCAAGCCCAAGGTCAAAATGGTCAGGCCTGCTCCAAGAATGGTTTTGCGGCTGCGGGCGGCTATGATGAATTCCCGTTGCAGAATCGGGTTGATAAAAAGCCTGCGAAGGAAAATGGGTAGTAAGAAGTTCTTTTGCATCAGTAAACTCGTTTGCCGTTTTGCGGAAGAATTCGTCCGAATTGCGCTTGTAAAGTCCGTTTTTTGGGGGCTGCCAGGGGGGAAGGGGTCAGGAATTCTGGTGGGTTACCGAGAGGAAGACCTGTTCCAAGTCCGCATGTTCTTCTTTGATTTCCATGATGCGGACATCGGCCAGAGTCAAGTTTTTCACCAGTTCTGGAATACTGTTGCGGATCCCGGTAAAAAGGAAATGCAGCTCATTGCCGGTTAATGTCAATTGCTGTACCCCGGAAAATTCCGAGCAGATTTTTTTAGCGGGTTCGGGTTCAGAATCCAGAATGATGGTGAGTTTAAGATTTTCTTTGACTTTTTTACTGACCTCATCCACGCTTCCAAAGGCCAGCATCTTTCCTTTTTCTAGGATTCCGATCAGATCGCAAATGCCGGCGAGTTCAGGCAGGATATGGGAGGATAGCATGATGGTTTTTCCCAGATCTCGCAAGCGCAGAATAGTTTTCCTCATTTCGATACGGGCATAGGGATCCAGCCCGGAGGCCGGTTCATCCAAAATCAGCACTTCTGGATCATGCAACAGGGTTTTTGCCATGCCGATACGCTGCGTCATGCCTTTGGAAAGAGAGGCGACTTGATAATCAATCATCTGTTGGGAACGGGTCAATTCCAAGACCGAGCGGATGCGACTTTCCCGTTGCCGTACCGGAATATGATAAGCCGCACAGAAAAAATCAAGATATTCCCAGACGCTCATCTGGTCATAAACCCCAAAATTATCCGGCATATAACCGACAATGCCTTTGATCTTGCCGGCATTATCCGGAGTGACTTCAATATCATTGATGAAGGCACGTCCGGCAGTCGGACGATATAAACTGCAGAGCAATTTGATGGTCGTCGTTTTGCCGGCACCATTCGGACCAATATAGCCAAAAATTTTACCTTTCGGGATATGCATGGTCAACTCGTGCAAGCCACGCCCGCCGCCAAAATCTCTGGTTAAGTTTTCTGTTCTGATCATGATTACCTCTGGATTATAGGAAGAAGAAAGCTTGTCGGGATATTTCAGGAAACAAACTCGAGGGAAAGAATTCTATTTTGCCAAAGGCGCGTCCGCTTCGTTTTCGAGTTCAGCAGTGCGGATTTGTACTTTGCAGGCCAAAATTTTCCAGGAATTGATACGTTGAGAAATGCCATTTTCATTGCCTGGTTTACTGTTGAGTTGGAGAACCGCCCGGATTTTATTCTGCACTGGGTCAACCACCGTGGCGGTCGGTCGGAAGATAAAAGTATTTCCTTCCCTACGAAGCGCTTCGATGCGATTGTCGTGCGAGTCGAGGAGGCGCAGTTCGAAGGTCGCTTTGCCACTGGGGTTACTGATATCCAGATCAATGCGGATTTCGCTGGCCAGTACCCCATGAAAAGTTGGATGAATATTGAAATCCAGAAGCAGGGGTTGAGAAAAGCCTTCCTGGATCATGATCTCGGCGAATTCGCCATGCTGATAGTACTGGCGTAAAATGGATTTTGGCGGGATGTCCAAAGTGATAAATTCCGGATTGATGCTGTAGTTCACGCTGACTTGGGGAACAGTGACAGGGATAAATTCCAGATGATAGTCATATCCTGAGAACTCCTCTTCCCCATTATCAATGTCGAAAAGCTCCCAGCAGGGAGTGATTCGAGCGGAAATCAGGCAGAGTGCCGGGTTGGGAAGGCGCAGCGTCTGGATATATTTACAGGCGGAGAGGAAGACCAAGTCTGCTTCCATGCCATCAAAGTGGTGTTTGCTGCTGCTGATCATACCATTGTGCAGATCCAGAGGCAAAACATCTCCCGGCAGAACCAAGACGGCTCTTTGTGCATTGTTCAGGTTGGCCGGAATTTGCCAAGGCTGTAATTGGAAGCCGTTTTCAGTGATGAGCAATTCTGGTAACGCCGCTTTATTCTGACCATCTTTTCCACTGCTACGCATCCAAGACAGCGTCCGTGGACGATATTGTTGAATAGAAATATTTTCCAAACTGCTGTTTTCCCAGTTGGTTGTAATATGCAGCGGGGAGGGAGCGATGGCTGTCCCACCCTCATGTTCGGTACTGCGTGCGGGGGGCAGGAAAAACGTTCGTACGGCATTGGCTGTTACGGTTGGTCGGCAATCGGATTTGGCAAACAGATTGCCGGTTCCGCACAAGGAGCCATAACTGCCATCCCAAATTCCGGTACTGATAGCGGTGAAGCAGCGATCTGGCTGGTTAACGGCAATGTTTTGTGCTTTGCGGAAGATAAAAAGCGTGTAACATAATCCGAAGACACAAAGGATGCCCCAGCCCAAGGCGGGGCGTTTAAGATAAAAACAGACGGTCAGGATCAGAATTCCGCAGGCGGCATAAAGCAGAAAAATGTATAGTATTTCGTTGACCGGTGGGATGACATAGCCTTGCAGGTGCTGGAGCGTTTCATTCAACCGGGCAGTTCCATCTGGCTGCATCACAGAAGGGAGGTGATTGCTGTAGCGGATGATGGTATTCCAGATGGGAAGCAGCAGGTCAGGATCCGCTTTGCCAAGTTTAAAGGGATCGAAACAGAGGGCGAGTACGCTTCCCAAGCCGGCTTGGCCAAGGCAAAATAACGGTCGGCCTTCCTGCCGAAGAAGTACGGTTGAATTTTCCGGGCTAAGAACTTCGAGTAGTTCTTGCAAAACGGGTGCCAGAAGATCGCCGTTGTCATCGCGCAGGATCGGCGGTTTTGCGGGTAATTCAAAACTTTGCCGGAGGCTGGCCAGACCCTCGTAAATGCGTTTTCCAACTGGTTGAAAGGGCAGCAGTTCCTCTAATTCCGTTTCTTCTAATGCAAATGCCGTGTCGGCGGCACAAAGGACAATCGTTCCCCCCTGACGAACAAAGTCTAATACGGCACGCCTTTGAGATGCGGAATAGTGTTCCAAATCCGGTTTGAACAGAATCAACAGATCATAAATGTTGAAACCGCTAAAGTGGTTCGGGATATTTCGAAAGCGGATCAGGGAGAATTGCAGCCGTCGATAGAGAGTTTCGTTTTTGGCAAGATCGCTGTAGCCGGAAAGATCATCCGCATCCGTAAGAATGGCTATATTCAGACGATTGCGCGGATTTTGCCGAAGCAGGATATCGGTTTTATGCACCCGGATATTCTGCTGAATCAAAGAAACAATGTAACGCTCTGCATTCCCGATGCTGACTCGGCTGCGCCCGTCAATTTTTGTGGCAGGTCCCAATTTGATCGTCGTGGAATAAATAGCGCCACTGCTTCCGCTGTCGGGTTCCAGCTGCAAAGTAACCGTCACGGACTCCGCATCGGGATTTTCAAGGCTCCAGTGCAGATATGCAGTAGAATCGGGGATGCGTGGCATGGAAGACCCCTGCATCAGAGTGGCTGATTGTATCCTGGGGGTGGCATGTAAAACAGAAAACCCGAAACCAGTTATTAGGACGGCAAGAAGATTCCAGAAAAAACGATTATTCTTGTTCATGGTAAAAAATAATATTTTGCACTCAAATTCAAATGTGAAAAATTCACTATACATCGAAATTCGGTATTTTTCAACTCCGGAAACAGAGTAAAAGGGAAAGTGACGACGGTTTTTGACGTTTTTTTGAAGTTGTCGAAGAGAAAAACAGAGGCGTAAAAAGTAGGTGCCGCAGAAGTCTGGGGCAGCCGTTTGATCTGTCCGGGGACGGGGACGGGGACGGGGACGGGGACGGGAGCGGATCCGGAGCTGGAAGCTCCGGGCACATTCTGGGAGCGGATCCGGAGCTGGAAGCTCCGGGCACATTCTGGGGAGCGGATCCGGAGCTGGAAGCTCCGGGCACATTCTGGGGGACGGATCCGGAGCTGGAAGCTCCGGGCACATTCTGGGGAG
>JBAXYW010000022.1:0-18246 GCA_041670605.1 Lentisphaeria bacterium | reverse complement strand
TAGGGCTTCGATTGCCTCTTGAGGCCAGCCAGCCATTGTTCCACCCAATCCCATAATCATCACGAGAGGCTCACCCGAGCCCACCAGTTTGTAACCTATATCGATTCCATTCGCATGGACCCGGAAGACGGCATTGTTTTGCTTGTCCAAGCCAACAGCCTCACCTGCAGGTTGTATGCATTGGGCTGTCGCAGCACCGCCAAGGGCCAGCAAAATAAGTAGTAAAACAAGTGTCCAGGTGTTTTTCATAGGTATTTTCGGTTCCTCCTTAATAGATCGAACAAGTTTAGAAAACTGAATCTCTGTGAAATTGCTTTGGTACTGTTTTCGTTTTTGATGCGCTTGTTTCAAGTACTGCTAACACTTTCTTCGGCCTGAAGCCCCATACAAAAATAACCCCGAATGGGGAGCACGGGATACGACGCAACCCGGGTGAGGACTGGGCAGCCCTTCGGACTATCGAAAAGGTGCCACTAGCATTTTCACAAGTTCAATGTTAATCAGCACTAGGGATTCAGGTCTC
This sequence comes from Lentisphaeria bacterium, assembly GCA_041670605.1. Taxonomy (GTDB): domain Bacteria; phylum Verrucomicrobiota; class Lentisphaeria; order Oligosphaerales; family Oligosphaeraceae; genus JAQVUB01. The sequence continues at coordinate 17,723 of JBAXYW010000022.1, read as the reverse complement.
TGAAGTTATTAATATAGTATTCTATTGAACAGTCAAAGATAACCTTTAATTTGTAGTATTTCAAACATAAAACACAGCCATCCCATAGCAATGGCTGTGTTTTTCAAAAAAAGTAACGAGAAGTAATCGTCAGTCTTCTGTGGGGATGGGGTTAAAAAGTAGCTCAAGCATCCTGCTTGAGAAGGTGTTCCTGGTTTATGTCCGGGAATTGCCAAAGGAGCAAAAATAAAAAAGCTATGCCATTTTTGACAAGCTCTGGCTCCGTTTTCGAAGAAAAAGAAGAAGCTGATTTTGCTCTGCGAAATCCTGATTAAAACTTGGGGTAGACTGGCGCCCACAAGCTAAACTATAAGGTGACAGCCATTCGGAAGCTGGCAAAAAGTCATGCGCCGGAGGCGCATAACTATTCTTAACCCCAGACTTTTAACCTGGGAAAAGGTAAGTTCCCATAAGCGGGAGCCTCGGAGATGCACTACAGAAAGCGGGTGCAGGAAAGCAGGCTAAAAGCCCGCTGGGGCTACGCAGCCTAAAGGCCGAACTACAAACGTACACATAACCAATGCTTTGCGTAAGTCGCTTACAAAAAAACTCACACAAAAAAAAAGGAACGAAACTGCATAGCACGCCCGGACAAAGGCTACGCTTTCCGCATCCTATTGCCATTAGCAAAAGCGTAGCTGTGATTGCTCAACGGTTTTCCACCTCGGTAACTTCAACACAGCGAAATTCCGTTTCAGAACCAACACCCTCCGCACCCAGCGTCAATAGTAACGAGAAACAGCGGCTTCCAGCAGTCTCCTCCGGCACCAGAAAGTCGGTAGTAAACTTCTGCCATTCACTCCCACTTGGTATCTTGCCGATTTTTGTCTTCAGTCCGGATGATTCTCCGTTGAACTGCGGCTGCAGACTCCACTTTGCAGCCGTCCCGTTCGTCTGTCGAACCTCGAAACTCAGACCGTATTTAAAGCCGGAACGCACAGGGATAAACGCAGTGAGAACAAAACCCTTGTCGTCTTTTTTCTCCAGTTTATGGGTTCCATTTTCTTGGTCAAAAACGTAATCAGAGCTGCTTGCCCGATCCGGGTTGTAGACAGACGCCAGGTAATCCAGTTTCCACCCTTCTGGAAGAGGTTTGCGTATTCCGATCAGACGGAAAGAACGCGAAGGTACACTCAATGCGAAACTGCCATCGATAACCGGGATGGTACTGCCAAGATATTCCTCACGCACCGAAACTAGGCCTTGAGCAAATTTACCCAGTTGGATCCGTGCGGAAACCTTCACCGGCTCGGTATTGCAAACTGCCGCCAACACATAACCCTCCGGGGAAACATAATAGGAAGAGCGCAGACGATTATCTGTGGAAACAATCTCTTTTTGCCGGTCAAAACGAAAAAACTGCGTATCTGGATTCTCGACACGATAACGACGTTGAACGTTCCAGATTGTCGCCAGTACCGGCTGGTAAGCGAATACCGTATTTGCGTCGATGTCGTACAACAGCAACATCGACTCCATCGCCTCGGTTCCGCGCTTCTTTTCCTTTATTGGCAGTTGGGCTCGCTGAAGTGAAGTTACTGCCGTCCAGCAGATCACACCAGTTCCGATAATGTTGCGATTGAATTCGCTCTTGAAGATCAGCTCCGGTATTTCGTCGGTAAATGGATAGAGGGTGCGCGCCAGCAGCGCCTCAAACTGCTCTCCGGGGAAAAAGAAATCTCCCAGCCCATTCATCATCGGAAAGAAATCGCGTTGCGCATGAATCCACACTTGTTTGCCTGCCGCGTGAGCCTGCCGTACGGTTCGTTTGAGCAATTCTCGCTTGTGGAGCAGTGCAAAGGTTTTGATCTCCCGCCCGAACTTGTCCTGGTATCCGCAACCATGCAAGGGATTGGCACAAACCCCGTTGCCGCATAAATCGAAATACACCGCCGCCACCGCCGCACCCTGTGGATGGGTCAGCAGTTCGTGAATGTTGCGCGAATAAAAGTCGTTGACACAACCAGCGTTGCATGCCGGTATCGAATGTTCCCCGCTGCCTCGGATATTTCCGTCCGGCAAATATTCAGTGAACCGGAAAGTATAGCCACCTGCACCTGGAATATTCCAGTATTTGGCAAAATACACCGGTTCCGGACTCTCAGAGCTCATTGCATTCGCCATGCCGTATATGCCATGGGTATCAGGGGACGTACTTTTGAATTCGTAACCGAAGCGCCAGTTAGGCCTGTAGGTCGACACTCCGGTGAATGCCTTGCCGCCGAAGGTCGTCATGCGAAAACCTGGATAGGTGCCATCGTTGTGCCGCACCGCCCGGAAGACCTTTGGAAAAGGACGCGTAGGGGTTGCAATAAATACCGCCCGGTATGGGGTTGCCTCCGGCATACGAACCTGGCGGGTGATCAAATCAATGGTTGCACTGCCCGTTTTCGTATCAACATGGTAGACAGGTTTAGTCTCATCGTAAATCCAGTTGGCGTCATTTTCACTTGCAAAAGCGAAGCCGCCCCTTTCCGATACCAGCCAGATCATCCGCAGTGAATCATCCATTCCATTATGATATAAGAATTCTCCTTTGCCACTGCCGTTCCAGACGTGCGGACGCATCAGGAAATCCGAATAGTCCGGATTCTGTTTCCAGGCAAGTTGCATCAAACGGATCCCCGGCATTCCCTCAATATTCCAATCGAACTTGATCATTCCGTCAAACTCAATTTCTGTGGCATAAACAACCCAGCCCCCAGCGATTTTTGCCCTGCCGTTAAAGATCACACTGCTGTTGTTCTTGATGGTATTTTCGATCTGCCAGCCAGATACCACCTGTCCATCGATCAGGAGAGCCGGCGCTTCGGAAAAAAGCGGTTTCCCCTTGATTTCAATCTGCTCCGGCAGCGGTCCCTCGCCGAAATGATATACCCGGTTCCACAGCGTTACCTTACGATCCTTCACCATAAAGTCGCGCCAGATTTCCGGAACCGTGTCTTCGTCGCCCCAGCCCGAGCCGATGAAGGAAAGATCCGGGCGAACAATTTCCGCTGACGTCGTATCGCAGGTGAGTTTATAACGCCCCGGCTCCGTAATCTCAGGAATAAATTTCACGGTCTCGTCCGCTGCGAAACGCCATTTCCCGCGCCGTGTCGATTGATCCGGCAGAGTTAGAACCCAGTCGAGCTCAAATTTGCCAGATTCATAAAGCGTCCTCTTTTCCGGCGGCAGAGAAATGAAGTCAAACTCCGCTTCCAACTGGTCGCTGCCGCGTCCTCTGCCCCGGTCAACACCGTTCAAAACCACTCCAAAGTCAGTAATCACATTTTCCCCCGGATCGACCAGCAGGCGATTGTACTGGTTTGCGACTTCAATCGGCGTCAAAGCCCGGGAATAAAGTTTAAAATCATCCGTCTGTGTAATCTGTTTGTGTTCGTCACCGTAAAAAAGGTTTTTGATTCCAACGAAAGATTTTTCCTGCAATGGCATGAGGTCCAGTGTTTTTGCCGCCTTGTCGGGTAGCTGTCCCCGGTTAACCACCTGTCCGTTGAGATAAATCACCAACTCCTTATCCCAAGTGGCCGCAATCTGAAACCACTCCCCGGTACGGATTTTTTCCAGCGATGCCCGCACTCGTCCGACATCCTGATAACGATGCGGCGTTTCCGAAGAGTACCAATCCCAGTAGAGTATTCCATCGTACTCATAAAGCAGAAATTGCACAAAACGATTTTTTTCCTCGAAGCGCAGTTGCGCGTAACCCACGTTGCCGCGTTTCTCTGCCTTTCCCGGGATATAATCGACTGCTTTTGCCCACATGGTAATCGTGCCCTGCTGAAAATCCGCGTTTTGATCTGCTCTGTAGGTCAGGCTTTCTCCGGGTTCTGGTTGATACGCCTGTCGGGTATCGAATCCCACTGCACCGCGCAACATGAAATTCACATCACGCATGGCAATCGAATCGCGTTCTCCTTTCGCCAAATCCGCTCGTGTGGTAAATTCGTCAAAGGTCACCGCCAACGTCAAATCCGGGTGTGCCAATTTGTCTTTCATCGAAACTTCAAGGTACTTTGACCCTGCAAACAATACACCGGCCCAAAGCAGAAATGCGGATAAATAATGTTTTTCCATGAGTTTTCTTGCCTATTCTTCTTCCTCAGTGGTAAAAGTAAAGTCGTCGAAATATGCCGATCCGGAAGCCGACGCCGGTTTTGTTCCCAGTGTACAGATCAGATACATCAGATCCTTCCATTTGCCAGTATCGGGCACCAGGAAAGTCAGCGTCAGGCGCTGCCATTCTTCTGATGCTGGTTTTAACGTTGAAAATATACCATTGTTTAGAAAATCCTTCTTGCCATCCAGCCCCTGGAAAGCCAGCGTCAGCCGGGTGCCTGTGCTCAAGTCAATGCCTTTCACTTGGACAGTGGCGGTATAACGTGTACCGGGTTTTGCCGGGAAATGTTTTAGAAAACAGGCCCCTTTCGAATTTTCTGGTCCGAATTTTAACTCCAATGCCCCGCTGGAACCCACACCTCCGGCGGGGGCATGCAGAAAGTCAGCCGTCGCCTCCTTCTCCACCCAATAGCTCCATTGACACTTGTCCGTGTTGAAGTCATTCAGTACATCGGCTTCTCCAGCCCAAATCGCGGAAGCAATGACCGTAAACAATAAGATAATTTTCATCATTTTGCTCCTTTAGTGCATCTCAAATTTCATTTTGCGATTACCTGTTGCAAAACTGCAAATGAGTTTTACATGGTGATTTTAAGAAAATGCCCTCAGTTCATAAAAGTCTCAGATGCCGCCCCCGTCAGTTTGTGACGTAACTTATGATCATCGGCATTGTACACCGTCGTCACATGACTATCCAGCATCAACATGTTGGCACGCTGGTTGTGACGTGGCGCCAGATAAGATTTTCCGGTTGGTGCCCACAGGTTCGGAAGCGAATCGGGCATCCAGGCATTAGACAGTAACGGCGCAAAACCCCAAGCGTAACTCTGATCCCAAGTTGAGTACGGACGCCCTAATACGTCAGCCACAACTCCGGCTGCAGACGGACGGCGAACCGCCTGCATCATTCGCATTTTATAATTTCCAACCCCAAGGGTGGTAGTACCGAATAGCATCTCCATCTGAAGCGTTATCGCCATATATTTACCGTTCGGCAACAGACGCGTTCCCAGACCATAAGCGTTGGTCTTCTCGATCTCGGTCGTGGAGGGACAGAGGAACAGCCCCGAAAGTCGATTCACATATGGACTCAGCTTCCCATCGAAGCCGCCGTCGTTCTGAGACTGCCCAGGAATATACCCCGAGTAATCATCCCCATAAAAATTTATTGCCAGCCCAATCTGCTTCAATTGCGACACACACTTGATGGATTTGCTGCTTTCCCGCGCTTTCTGCAGTGCCGGCAGCAGCATCGCCGCGAGGATCGCTATAATGGCAATCACAACCAACAATTCGATCAAGGTAAATACGCAATGTTTCATTTTCATTCTCCCGGCTGCCTGGTTTGAAACGGATATTTTACCGAACATTTAAGATGTTTAACAAATTGGGGAGATTCCCAGTCTCCTGCCAGACGACGGCGTATAAAATCAAAACATGCTGCAGCCATTTCTGGCAATGGTTGATTCATCGCATAAAACGGCACTGAACTGTATTCAGCTACCCAAGTATAATCGCTGGAAATCAGATCAAAATCAGTCCCGCAATCTTTCCCAGCACGCGCAGCAGCGCATAACACACCGTACGTTTGAATACAATCCCAGACGTAAAATAGATCGGTCTCCGGATGTTCCGCAAAACGTTGGCGAGCCAACTCAAACCCGTCCTTCGCCGGATTACCGGAACTCTTGTCCAAACGAAGAAAATCCCGGTCTTCCTGAAATTCAAAACCAAGAGCCTGAAAAATTTCTTCGCACCTCTCCACCACCTGGTCCAGATTTATCGAAGAAGACATTCCGGCTATTACCGCCAGATGTCGCCGTCCACATCTGCGCAACAGCTTCAAAACCTTAAGCAATTGTGAATTAATTCCAACCAGAGAAGTGCCTTCCAGACCCACAAAATCAACAGGATACTTTTGATATTCTGCAGTCCCAACCGTTACTAGCGGGATCCGCATCCGGTAAATCTGCTCCACCAATTCCGAATTGCTGCAAAAATCCGAAATGAATGCCGCCGCCCCATCGCAAAAACCCGTTAACAGACGATCTAACGCCTTAGTCTCCATCTCTCTGCATAATTCGTAATCGTAGGCCACAATGTCAAACCCCACCGCCGCATGCTTGAAACAACGCAAAAACTCCGCATAAAATGGATTCAACAAATTCGGAACAATTACCGCCAGTACCCCGGTTCGCCCCTTCTTGAGAGCAGTACCCGCAAAACTCGGACGGTAGCCCAGACGATGCGCCGCCGCCCGAATCTCTTCACGAGTCCGTACACTGATCTTTGGATGACCGTTCAAAGCCCGACTTACTGTCGGATAACTCTTCCCAGTCGCTTGCGCTATGTCCATAATCGTTACAGCCATCCAAAACCTTCCTGAAATTTTAGGTTTAAACGTTTGCACTGATTACAATATCCTGATTTTTGGCTCTTGTCAACTTGAATTTTTCATTTTTTCGATTCGATTTTTCGATTAAAAAACAAAAAAAACAGCACCGAATCTACGGTACAGGGCAACAATAAAAAAAATGATTTTGGAATACTATCGACCCAGCTTCACTGACGCATTACGCTGCACTTCTGCACTTCCGGCATGAAAGTCGTCGATAAATTTGACAAAGTGCTTATCTTGATTATATTAACTAAGTTTTTTCTTATGAATTACTTGTGCATTGGAGAATAATTGTTTATTTTGAGTTTAAGAGGTTTACCTCTTGATTTTTCGCGTTTTTTGTTGTCAATACAGGGCGTAATGCGTAGTACAATCTCAGGCTTTCAACAAATATTTGTCCGTTTGAACAAGTATCCCTATTAAAGGTCTTTTTTAGTTTTTCCGGGTGTCAAAGCAGGAAGGTTTGGTTTTTGCTTGGATTCCCCCCCCCCAAAAAAAGAAATTTTGTTTTAATGTTGTCATTTCGTGGCTGTTTAGTGATACTGAAATTAACATCACTCCAGGTTTAATATCCAGCCATATGACTAGTTTTACAGAAACTTTCAATTATCGAGGTGTTACAAGATGCTTTCAGAAATTGATACCTTGAAATTATACATGCAGAACATCAGTAAATACCCGTTGATTACGACTGATGAGGAAGCAGTATTGGCTACTCTGATCGCGGCAGGTGATATCGATGCTAAAATGAAGCTGGTTCGCAGTAATCTCAGGCTAGTTGTGAAAATTGCACACGACTTCAAGGGACTGGGCTTACCATTGCTGGATCTGATTTCTGAAGGAAATATCGGACTAATGCGAGCAACGGAAAAATTTGATCCCACCAGAGGCGCCAAATTGAGCAGTTATGCTGCCTGGTGGATCAAACAAGCGATGCGACGAGCCCTGACCAATCAGAGCAAAACCATTCGTATTCCAATACAATCAGCCAGCAAAATCGGTAAAATCCAGACTGCCAAAGGTAAACTTACAGAAAGTTTGGGACGTTCTCCGACCAATAAGGAAATTGCTGTAGAGGCCGAGTTGACAGAACGTACTGTCAAAGGTCTGGGACTGGTTAAAACTTCGACCGTTTCTCTGCAAGCGCCCTTTCATCAAGGAGAAGAGGGCGAATTGAAGGATATCATTGCCGATGAAAAAACTCCGCTTCCCAACGAAATCATCGAAGATAGCGAAATTCTGGCGGAAATGATGAAATTGACTGGACAACTGGAAGAAAGAGAATTCATTATCCTGAATTTGCGCTTTGGGCTGCAAGGCGAAAAACCCAAAACTCTTGAAGAAGTCAGCCGTTCGGTTGGTCGGACCCGCGAAAGAGTCCGACAAATCCAGAATCAGGCGCTGGGAAAATTGCGTGCCCTGCTGGAGGAAGAACACGCAAATACAAGAACATCAACATGTTGCGCTTGCATTTAATTTTTAATTTGAAAGTTCCCGACCCTATATACTCCCAAAGTATGATTTGAAGAAAAAGGATTTGTAGCGAATCGCGACTTCCCCCAGGTCAAAAAGTCTGACTTTGTATTACAGATTATCCGGTGGCCTGTCGCCGCCGAGTTTGTTTGGCGGGAATTCTTCGGTTTGATTTGGCGGGATTCCTTCTGCCAGCTTCCGAATTGGCGCCAATCTATCCTTTAGCTTGTGGACGCCAGTCCACCTCAAGATTTTTTCTTAAAAAAGCTTATATTCTTCGAAGGATCCAGTTTCATGCAATGGATGTTGATGATACTTTGATGCTCTATTTGACAATGAGTACGCCCAGCCATAAATAAATTACACGGGACAAGGTACTGTTGCCAATAGACCCAAAAAACTTCTCATAGCTGTTGCCTGAGGCAATCTTATCTGACACATCTTTTATTTGCAAAGCTCCACATTTTTTTTACGCAGCGGATGGAGACGGTAGTTGCGGTCTTCGTTCAAAAAAAACGCCACGCCAAACCGGCAAATAACCGCCAAAATCAAACGATGCTAACAGCAAAGCAACGGCTTGCCTTGCGCCGACCCCAGTCAGACAACTCCAGTCAGACGAAAATATTTCTTTGCAATCCGAGTTGCATTTTTCTTAGTTGGCATTAAAATAATAATACCAGATTAGCTTTTCAGCTTTAATATCCCGGAAGAGTTTAATGAACAAACTTCGCTATGAATCTCCGTTATGTCGTGCGCGGGAATTCATCCTCACACACATGAACGAAGTGAAGGCATCCGGGAGTTATCAGCTTCACTCGGAGCGAGACTTGGCTCAAGCGGCTTTTATCAGCCGGGTCACGGTGCGCAACGCACTGAAGGAACTGATTCGACAGGGGTATCTCGTCAACCTTCCCAAGAAGGGCAATTTCATTGACAGAGACATTGATCCGCCAAGATATACTGTAGGAATCATAAGAGACGATGGAGTCGAAGCGGGATATTATGCCGATTTTATCAACTTGCTGACCGATATTCTAGGCGTACTGACAGAAAAACGCTGCGCGGTTAAATTTGTGGCATCATCGAATCTGCACGGGAGGGTTCCGCTTTTGTTTTCGTGCAACGGTTTAGACGGGTTAATCTGGATATCCCCGCCGGATTCGATATACAGCGAAATCGACGAGATTGGGATGTCTTCAGACCGGCCGATTGTCTCGATCATCTCCACAGATCCGCACGGCATCCCTTTTACCGGTAATTATGTAAGCTTGGATTATCAGAGCACTGGGAAAACCCGTGCTGAGTTCTTTCTCAAGCATGGACATCATCATGTGGCCTATTTGGGTAATTCAGGCATGACCTATGAAAGCTTCTGCAAAAAATTTCATGAGGAAGGAATAGAAGTCTGCCCGCAATATCAGATTGAAGGGATAAACAACATTTCAGTGCGTTTGCCTGCTCTGCTGGCGGGGAAAAAAGTTGATGCGATTGTTTCCAATGGGCCGCGAGTCCGGGTTGAAGAGGTTTTTCAGGTGATAAGCGATTTCCCCGGCCGTGCTGAAATCCGACTTCTGGTTGACTGGATACCCGAACTGCCTGCTTTAATGAAACGTTATCCACTTGTCCGAGTTGGAGCCGTTGGTCGAAAACGTTTCGACAGTATGGGGACTGCGGCGGCCAGCATGATGACTCAATCGCTGGCGGAGCGGAAGCGCCAACCTCCAGTGCTGCTTGCTTACTTTTGTGAGCCACTGAAAAACAACAGAACTTTTACTGGTAAGGACAGTGGCTGAGCGGAGATGATAAACGAAACGGAATTGGTATTGTGCTTATACTCAGAGACTAGCATTTATGACTGTAATTTCAGAAACAGGTGAACAAAGGGCACGACCCATGCGTTGCAAATTATCAACCATCTCAACAATAAAAGCAAAGTAGGAAACGTCAGCGGACGAAACGGTATATTAAATGAATTACGAAAATAAAACAGTTTGTTTGAGTCAGCATACAAGCATAAAAACAAGGTAAAAAACATGAAAACAAAAAACTGGAAACGTTTTTTCAGGAAAGTCACAACTCATTCTTCAACAAGGTATTTTACATTAATTGAGCTTCTGGTCGTGATTGCGATCATCGCGATATTGGCGTCGATGTTGCTACCGGCATTGAATAAAGCCCGTGAGAAGGCGCGAAGCATAGGCTGTGTATCCAATCTCAAGCAGCTTCATCTTGCCTTTATGATGTATCTTGACGATAATGACGACTGGTCTCATCCGATGAGCGCTGGATCCAACCGTTCCTGGGCCTATCACCATTATCAGGGCGGATATATAAAAGAACTGCGTTTTTTTCATTGTCCGTCAGAACCGGTCCAACCGACAAGCTTCAACCGTGAAAGCGGCCAGAGTTACGGTTACAATGTCTTGACTTTTGGCGCCAACCCCTTACCGAACACGGGTCTGGCTCGATTTTCGCCAGTGGTCAAGAAGATTGCGGAAATTCAGCGCAGCAAAAAGGCCCCGAGTGTTTTACTGTATGGCGATGGTGCTCCCCAGGGCTCTCTTGCCGGGTCTATTCATCCAGGACGAATCCCCACGCCCTATGCGACCGAGTTCTATTTCTGGGATTCGAGTACTCCACCGATGACCCGGGCGTTAGTAAACGCCCGGCACTGGACAATTTATCTGCGCCATTCCAACAATACCGCGAATTACGTGACCCTTTCCGGTTCCGTCTTGCAATACAGCAGCATGGGACCCTGTTATCAGCAGGATTGCTGGTATCCCATGCAACAAGTGCGCCTTAGTCCTCCACAGGGTTTGTCGGACACTTGGTAAGGGACAGGGTTCTTTTATACGGAAAGGCTGCGTTTGAACGGATAATTTCCCGTCCTGTCTTTGGCCGGAAAACATGTTGAAGGGAATCAAACAGGAGATCAGGATGAGGCTGAATTTGTTTTTTGTGTCGTTTTGTCTGCTTTCTGTTGTGCCTCTGTCCGGACAGGTGAGAATTGATCCGGCCAAGGCGGTCATCCGGGTCACCAATTCAAAGGCCAATCAGGTGGCTGCTGATGAATTGAAAATGCACCTGGAGTTGATTACCGACACGGCGATTTCTGTGGTTGACGTTGAGCAAATTTCCCCTGCGTCTTTTGTCTTTCACGTTGGCGTGGTTCCTGAAGGCCGGGAAGCGGATCTCAAACCGGAGGAGGCATGCTGGTTGGTCACGCCATCAGCAGCCTGGTTTTACGGTGGCGAGCACAATGGTGTGCAGAATGCGGTGTACTCCTTTCTGGAAGATGCACTCGGGGTACGCTGGCCTTTTTATGACGATATTGCCTATCAGAAACAGAATCCGCTTGTATTGAACAAGCTGGAAGGGCACTGGCTGCCGGAAATCACCTATCGTTCCTTCCGGGATTATAACAAAGGCACACCACCCGAACAGACGATCTGGAAGCAGCGTCTGCGCAGAGGCACCGACGGCAGCTGGAATTACGGTCCGGGAGATGCCCTGTATGGCAAGTGGTGGAAACGGTATGGAAAAGACCATCCGGAATATTTTGCCATGAATATCAACGGGGTGCGTGGACCGGCGCCGACCCGCCTGAAAGGCGCTCCTGCCGATGATCCGACCGCTTATGCCGGCAGTGACCTTCTCGTCGCATTCTGCTGCACCAACGACGCACTGCTCGATGCCGTCATCGATAACTGGGACAAAAAAGACTGGCTGAATTTTTTCCAGCCGGATCTCTATGACTTCGAATCATGCTATTGTGAAAATTGCCGGGCACTCGATGCCATCCAGGTAAAACCTGGAGAAAAATTTTCCGGCAACAATTTAAGTGACCGTTATGTGCATATGATGAACCGTCTTTATGAAAAGGCGAGAAAGATCAATCCAAATGTGAAAGTCATCTCCGGGATGTACAACTTTGCCGAACAGCCTCCAAAACGTCAGAAAATTGAAGGGAACATCTATTTTTCGGCAGTTCCGACGGATTTCACCATGGAAGGATTGAAGGAACTGATCGGGGGCTGGAAAAAAGCGGGCTTGCAGAAAATGTACTATCGTCCCAACCGACACGGCTATTTTTTGACGCTCATTCCCGTCGGCTACGAAAAATATTTTCATGGGGTTTTTCAATACATGTACAAGGCCGGCGCGCTTGGTTTTGATTATGATGTGGCCGGCACCTTTCTGCATGCCGGGCAGTGGCTCTCCGATTATGTCCTGCTGAAAGGCACCCAAGATCCTTCCAAAACCTTTGAGGAACTGGAACAGCATTACATGCAGGCTTTTGCCCCAGCTGAAAGGGAAATTTCGGATTACTATGGATACTGGCGCCATGAAGTCTGGGAGAAACGCCTGGAAAAGGACATCAAACATCTTGCCGAAATCGGGCGGTATTTCAATTTCGGACGTGGTCTGGCAAGAAATTTTGAGAAGTACTACAGCGAAGCGGATTTTGACGAGACGGATCGTATTCTCCGGCGTGCTTTGCAGCGTCCGGATCTTCCTGCGAATGTTCGCGAGCGCATTGAATATCTGGTTGTGGACAATACGCATGCCCGTCTGACTTTCCAAGCCATCGTGAAGAATGTCGATAGCAATTCGATTGCGTTAATGGAATTCAGGAAGAAGCATGGCTATCCCCTGAAGCCTTGGTGCGAGCAGTACTGGGGAGATATTTGCGGGATCAAACGGGCGCAACAGTTTGAAGAATTTTCTCCGCCTTACATTCGCACAGAACTTTTCTGGTTTTTCAAACTGGATCCGGAAGATATCGGCTTGTCCGAAGGGTGGTTTAAGGATACAAAGCTCGCGCAATGGGGGGAGTACATGCCGGTCAACAACCACTGGGAGGCTCCGCTTGCACACTACCAGTATCCATCAACATCCATGCGGGAAAAAACAGCAAATTACGATGGCATAGCCTGGTATGCACTTGAATTGAAAAATCTTCCGGAGGATTGGAAAGACCGGGAGGTATTTTTGTATTTTGAAGCGGTTGATGAATCCTGCCAGATATGGGTCAATGGCAAGAAGGCTGGAGAGCATCTTTATCAGAATCCGGATGACTGGCGCAATCCGTTTAGCATCCCGATCAATGAGTGCCTGGTTGACAAGGGCTCACAGACGGTCATCGTCCGGGTCGAGGACAAGTCCGGCGGTGGGGGAATTTGGAAACCTGTCTGGCTGGTGTCCAAACTGCTTCGTTGAGAAAAGGGAACAGGGAATGGGGAATGGGCTTAAAAACAGCGCAACCGTCCCGCATGCGAAAGTGCAGGGGAAGCTTATTAAAGATCGGATCGAACGGATAGTCAGAGAAAAGCCAGACCAGTCTGACCGGTACTGACCGATTGTTTATCACTGTCCATACCAATTCCTGTGCATTGTCGAGAAAACTTCTTCAAAAACCAAGAATAGGAATGAACGCATGTCAAAGGAGATGATGAAAACCAGTTTTCTGCCGGTATTTTTGCTGTTGCTGGGCGCTTTGTCCGCGAAAGAGGTCAACATCAACGGTAATTTCCAGCCGTACGGAAGCCGGAATTACGCTCCGCAGGACTGGGCGATCAACACATACGGGAAAAAACTGCAGGAACTACAGTTCCGCTTTGAGTATTCAGAACCCGATGCGCAGGGAATGCGTACAATGGCCGTCACCCGTCCGTCCACAAAAGGAGATTTCGCCATATATGGCGCCAATCGGCTTATAATCCCTGTGACTGACGGCGACAATCTGACCTTCACCGGAGAGGCGCGGGGGCCAGGAGCCATTTATATAGGCTGTTACGGATACAAAACAAAGGTAAACTATCCTGTGCGGAAACTTGAGGCGGGAAATGAATTTGAAAGTTTTTCGTTTGATTTTACCCCCGGGGATATTTCCGGCGACGGATCAGCGTTCATACGCCCGGCAATCGTTTTTTTAACCCCCGGCTCCACCATCAGCGTCCGGAACCTCAAGCTTGCCATCCAATCCACCAACTCGCAAGCCGCCACCCGGAGGGGATCCCGGTATTATCCCATCTACAAGCTTTCCGGGACGCCGGTGATGAACATTGAACAAGACATGGCGCTCTGGAAAGACATTCCGGAGGCTAGGGGCTTTGCCATTCACAAAACCGACCAGTGGCAAAACGAGACCCGCCAAACGAGTTTCAGGATGGCGCATGACGGGGAGACATTGTATCTGCTAATGACCTGCGAGGATCCATTGGCCGATCAAATCCAGTTTGATCCTACAGAAATCCACAAAGCTTCGGCAAGTTTGGAATTCGGAATTTCCAGTGTCCGCGGACCCTATGGAACGCCGCACGCATGGCGCAAGGCGAACACCTTGGGACAAACCAAGACCTCATGGACGAAACAGACCAACGCTACTTTTCCGGTCGTATTAAAGAAGGGTAACGCATACTGGCAGATGGAGATTGCCTTGAGTCTTGACGAGTTATTGAAAGACAAGGAAAAGGTGGAGTTCACAAAAGACTATTTTTTCAACATTGGAAGAGCAGGAACAGAAAACGGGCAGACGGTCCTATCCTCTTTTGCCCCCAGTGGATTTGGAGCGCCGGATAAATTTGCGGTACTGAGCTTTTGGGATATAGTTCCAAGCAAAGCTGACCCGGCGCAGGAGGCTGTGATCAATGCTTCATATTACAACTACTTGGCGAACGTTGTTCGTCAGATTGCAGGCAAGGATAAAAACGCATGGGAAAATGACTACAAAAAGTTCGGCACCACCAGCGGAGAGAATCTCACCCGGGCATTGACGTTATCAGAAAAAGCCAAGCAAGCACAAAAAAACTGGCAGGAACACCGTGAAATAGTGACTCAATTTCAAGCGATGGAAAAGGCTCTGCGAAGCCCCATCACCACTCTGACAATGAAGATATTCTCCCCGGAAAACGTGAAAAAGTTGTTTGTAAACGGCAGCGAGATTCAGCTTTCAGGAGACGGAAAAGTCGGTCTCACGATCAATCAGGGCGCCAATGTTCTGTCTGCGGAAGTTGACCCCGGCAAGACTGTCCGGTTCGAGATCGAAGGACATCCGGAGACGCTTGGAATGTGGTGCGGAAAGGATGCGCTTGAAAATGAAGATAGCTGGAGAAATGTTGATTTTGACGATCGCAAATGGGAGATGGTCAAGGCGGAAAAAGACGGTTCGTTTCAGTCTCCGACGTATATCCGCCAAATTCTGTTCTGGGAGCAGACTTATTACTCCGATTATCGGCTGACCGTTCCGCTGCGCAAATGGGGATTTAGCCGTAATGGTTTGGATCAGATGATACTGTTTCTTGACTCCCCCCTGTCCTTTCCTCTGGATAAATTTAAAATCACCTGGGATATTCCCCAGGACTTGACAATATTAAATGGTTCCAATCCAAAGCTATATGTAGCGATTGATCAAACCTCTTCTCCGCGTTCCGGATATCAGCGTTATATCTATGAATACTGTGACAAAACAGCGAATGTCGGCGATAAAAAGATTTGCAAGGATTGCCTGATGTTTCAATTGGGCAAAGAACTACCTGTTGGTGCAGAGTTTACGATTACGTATTCCCGTTCTGCGAAGAATTTTGTTGAGTTGACTCAAACTTTGCCCTGTCGTGTACTGCCACCGGTCAATGGCAAAGTTGCCAAGGATATCCTATGGGAACTTGGCCTGTTTCGTCCGGTTCCCGATGACCTGTTCTATGATTTTTGCGTGCAACTCCGTAAAGCGGGAGGCAATTTGTTTTATAGCACCATGGTGCCGGAAAAATTCCGGCAGACTTCAAAAGACTTGACTTTCGCTATTCATGATCTTTATCCGATCTGGTGCACCGGAACGAGTGGCCGGGGGGGAGCATTGTTCGAATACGTAAAGAGAACTCCTGAGGCGCAGGCGCATTATTATGATTCATCTATCCCTTGGGGAAGCAAGGCCCCAAGAGATTATCCCCGCTATATGGATCATCGCGAAACAACCAGGTTTTGTTCCTCTTTTGCGGTCAATGAAGGACGTAATGATATTCTACGCTGCATCCGCGAGGATGTCGCGGAAAAGCGGCAGCGTCTTTGCCCCGAAGCCACGATGTTCTGGAACAATTGGGAAAGGTTCGTTGACTTCAAAGCCATGGACATATGTTTTTGCCAAAGATGCGTAGATGATTTCAAGAAACAGATCGGCCTTCCCGCTGATGCCATACTTAGCAAAGAAGATATCAAAAACAAGTATGCGCCCGAATGGGCCCGTTTTCAAAATATTCTGGATGGTAAAATGATGGGATTGGTCAGCGAAGCGGTGCAGCAACTTGGGATGAAGTTTGATGTCTATCATGCCTATTCAGATCATGGAGCATGGATTGAGATGGGGGCGAACAAAACAATATTGTTCAACCCTGGATGTCCCGGTTCTGGACAAACATCCAGCCATAACCAGGCGACTGTGGATGGTGTTGCAAAATTCTTCAGAGAAAAATGTTCGACAACCGTATCGAGAGGTCAAATGATCCTGCCGAATATTGGCTGGGGTGGGAGCCGATTTCAATGGGGTGGTGTTGATCCGGACGGCTTCTTCTTCGTCCCTGAGACTTTGAAAATCGCGGTAGTGCGTTTGGCGGCTTCGCTTCATGGTGGTTCCCGTATTGATGCAAATATGCAGGGAGGAACCCTGTACTTCATCGGAGAAGGGACACGCCTGGTCACAAACTACGAAACGCTTTTCTATCGCGGTAACCGAGAAGACTCCCTGGTCAAATCCAAGGAGATCGCCTATCCGAACGCATTGGTCCTGACGCGCAAGACAGACGCCAAGGGAAACAGCGAACGGCTGATTCTGCTCTTCAACGAAGGAGACGAGGCAAAGACGGTCAGCATTGAGAACCTGAATCTCGGCAAAAACGCCGTGGCGGAGATCTGGGAGTCCGGTGCGGATAAAATCTCCGATCCAGCTAAAATGACGATGCATATCCCAGCGCGTGATGTTACGGCAATTTACATCAAAGATATAAAATAGAGCTGCCCGACAGCAGAGCGTCCAACAGCGGCTGAAAAACAACTGCAATCCAGTCAATCTCCACACATGATTCACCCTACCCGCATGCATCCCTTCACGTAAATTGGAGTCCGATCAAAAAAACAATTCCTTGGAAAAAATTGCAAGGAATTTGCTTTAACCCACATTCAGCAGTTTCGCAATAGGCTTCTCCTCTTATTTTTTTTATGTTTTTTGAAAAATCTGGTGCGCCTGTGGATGATAATCAAAATCGGCGCCATTTTTGACAATCTCTGGCTCCATCTTCGAAGAAAAAGAAGAAACGGATGGATCTCCATAAAATCCTGATTAAGACACACAATTATGGGTCGTTGCTTCATGGGACTCCCTGAATGACAAATTTGGCGCTAATTTGAGTTGTCATTGATACCATAAAACGGAGGTGTCCGAATTAGCTGCCGCAGGCTCTGCGGTACCAGGGTGTGATCGCAACTCTTACGATATAAACCACTTGCAGATGTATTCCCCGGCCCGAAGGGCCGCACAGACATAACCCCAGGTGAGGCGCACGCAGTGCGCCGCAACCCGGGGTAAGGAGTCCCACTAAAACCAGCGCCCGGAGGGCGCGACCTCTGAAGATATTATAGTACGGTTCAGCTCATTTTGTTCTATATCTTCAATCGTGCCGCGGGCTATAGAGTGCCGGCG
>JBAXYW010000021.1:0-18295 GCA_041670605.1 Lentisphaeria bacterium | reverse complement strand
TGGCTGGTGGCTGTAGCGGGGAAGCAACACCCGTTCCCATCCCGAACACGGCCGTTAAGGGCCCCTGCGGCGATGATACTGCGTTCAAGAGCGCGGGAAAGTAGCACGCTGCCAGCCTTTTTTTCCAAAGCACCCCTGCTTCAACAGGGGTGCTTTTTTTTGTTTTCGTCCCGAAAAACGGTGTGTCCGCTGTTCTGTGGGCGGTCGCTTGCGAGCGACGGGAACGGGAACGGGAGCGGGAGCGGATCCGGAGCTGGAAGCTCCGGGTACATTCTGGGGAGAATACGGGAACGGGAGCGGATCCGGAGCTGGAAACTCCGGGTACATTCCGGGGAGCGGGCGCGAGCTATGGAGCGCCGGCGTCCTCGCCGGCCTCCCCTTATCGCGGTTCTTAGCCACGCCCATTTTATCGTTCAAAAATCCAAGTGTTTTTTTAGCTTTACGGTTCAGGCCAGGGATATCACTTGATTGATTTCGCTGGACTTCCGAACGGCATCCAGTATACGACTCAAGGCCAATGCGCTTTCCGTTGTGACTGGATATGGCTCTTCACCCCGCAGAGCTTTCGCGATGGCCGGATATACAACAAAGGAATCACCGTAGCGGCTGCCGGTGGTGATACGGTGCCCATCCGCAAGCTCCTCGCTGGACACCTGCATATTCAGTTTTGTGCCGTAGGCTTTCGGATCGATATCCCCGTGTGCTTCAACGTAGTGAATTTCAATTGAGGTTTCTTTCACAAAAATTGTTCCACGGCTTCCCTGAATGACCCAGTTGGGCAGTTTATTTACAGCGAGGCTATACTCGCAGCTCAGAATCACGCCCGATTGCGTAGTCAGCACCGCGTGAAAAACATCTTCGACATCCCCAGGATTGATTACCTGTCGCAGTTGGCCATAAGCCGAAACCACCGGTTCACCAACCACCTGTACGGCTTGGTCTATGATGTGCGGTCCCCAGTTAAGTAGGTAACCCCCACCGAAGCGCTTTTCGGTCTGCCAGTCGGCTCGAATCGCGAAACTGAATTCACGGCGGCGCACCATGAACACATCACCGATAATGCCGGAGGTTATCAATTCCTTGAGTCGTATCAGATCGCAGCCCCAGCGCGCCGGCAGCCAAGGCAGCAACTGACGCCCGCTCTCTTTGGCTGCAGCGATCATGCGCTCTGCTTCACCGGCATGCAACGCCCAAGGCTTGGTTACCACTACATTGACGCCACCCTGCAGGCAGTCACAGGTCATTTCACAGTGCTGGTCGCTGCGAGTCACAATAACCACCAGATCCAGATTTTCGGAATCCAGCATCTTGTGGTAATCGCTGTAAACCGGACACTTGAACCGAGTGCGGGCTTTTTCTTGAGCTTGCGGATCAAGATCACAAATGGCAGCCACTTCAAACAGATCCGTTAGACCTTCAAGTGGATTGGCATGCAAGGTGCTGCCACTGCGCCCATACCCCAGAATGGCGGCTTTGATTTTCATACAACTCCTTGATTAATAGATGCCAAATTGCTGCAGAGTTTCCCACATGGCGATAATATTTTCTGGTGGAACATCCGCTTGGATGTTATGTACCGTGTTAAAGACATATCCTCCACCGGGCATCAGTGTTTCCAGATTGCGCTTGACATCTTCGCGCACTTGCTGCAGCGTGCCCCGCGGCAGCACCGACTGCGTCTCTATGCCCCCACCCCAGAAGGTCACATCCGTGCCAAAGTCACGTTTAAGGGCTTTGGGGTTCATGCCGGTAGCTGTAATGTGCACCGGATTGAGAATGTCTACGCCGATTTCGATGAAATCTGGCAGCAGAGGACGCACGTTGCCGCAGGAATGAAAAAACAGCCATCCTTGCTCTCCAGCGGGTTTCTTGACAGCCAGCTTTCTTTTGATCAGTGCAAATAGTTCAGCGAGGCGGGGTTTTAACATGGTACGGAATAATTCGGGCGAAATCAACTGGCTATCCTGTGTTCCATAGTCATCGGTCTCAACGACAATATCTACAACATCCCCGAGTTCCTCAAGAGCCATATCCCAGAACTCCATTTTTAAGCGGTTGACTTTATCAAGAACTTTGCTGGCCCCAATGGGATCAGTGAGCACATCGCAAAGAAAATTCTCCATGCCCCGAATGCGTTGACCCATTTCAAATGCCCCTGCACAAAAGCCTTTGAGCATGACGATGTACCCTGCCTCCCTCTGTTTCAGAGCCTGTTTGCGCAAGCCGGCAATGCGTTCGGAGAGAGCCGCCTGCGGCCAGGTATAGGCTCGAAGTTTATCGGGATCAATGTCCGGCCCGTCCAGGGGCGATTTCACCTGGCTCCACCAAAACCCTCCGTTGGGGAAACGTTGCACAAACCCCCACTCGTCGGTAAATTCCAAACCCTCGGACGTTGACGTACCGCGCACATTCCAATTGTGGCTGGTCAGCGGATACAGACCCCGCACATCCACTCTCAGGTGCTCAAGAAAGGCTTCCGGCGGAATCACCACTTGCTGATAAACATCGGCCAGGGGAGCTGGTTTGTTGCCCATCCCAAGCGCGCGACTGAGATTTTGGTAAGCCACCTGATGAATACCGGTGACTTGGCAGCCACCCATGTCGAAGGGAACACGGTCTGGCTGACGATGCTTGAGTGTGACGATCATTCGTTCTCTTGAATTCATGAGCAAATCTCCAAACCTGCTTCCCGGACCAACTGCTCCATCCGCCGCCCGTATTCCAAAAAATTTTCAAGCCGTGCGTCTTCGCGGGCTGTAACCGAGGAATCGTGGAGCACGACCTGCATATGGGGTTCAATCGAAATGCCACCTTTGTAATCTGATGCCTTCAGATCGGCAAGAATGCGTTTGATATCACGGTCGCCTTCACCCGGAAACAGGTAGCGTATTTTCTTTTTTTCATCGTCCCACACCATATCTTTAATATGGATATGAGCGATATGTGGGCGTATGTGCTGATAAAATTCCCAGCTTGACTGTCGCGGTGAGTGCGGTAGTTCAAGCCCGGGATTGGCGGTGTCGAAAATCAGCCTCAGCCCGGGCACCCGTTCTATCGGCCTCAGGGTGTGCTGCCAGCTCAGTCCGCCATAATTCATGCAGTTTTCATGTAGTGGCTCCAATCCCTCCGCCCTGAACAAATCACAAACTATTTGCAAACGTGCCACTCGCTCATCTTCCATCTGATCATCGGCCGCCCGCTGCGCCAGTATGGCATAGCTCATGACTCGCACTTGCCTGATCCCGAGACGGAGCATGCGAGGAATGGCCCGGCGCACTTCTTCGAGTGAGCTATCGGGCGGGTCTTCAATCGATTTACTCCAGTTGGCAATATTAGATCCAAGCGCATTGACCCGAATCTCCGCATCCTCCAGCGCTTTCACCACATCCGCAAAGACAACCTCGTCGAGATCGTGCAGGTTTTTGCCATTGACATTACGGGCTTCGAGGCAGTTCCATCCAAGTGCTTGCACGGCGGCAATTTGCCCCTGAATGCAATCCGCGGCCTCATCAGCAAATCCAGTCAGGAACACGCTCATTTCAGTCTCCAATCCTAGATATGCTAATCCAGGTAAGCGAAGTACGGTCGATGGAATTCTTTTATCGATGCGAAGAAGTTCAACGTAAAGACCGGTTGGCTGTATGAACCTCCGGGTTACACCTGTCCTATGGTAATGTATTCCACTGGGCTGGGACTTTCCAGTAGGATTTCCCAAAAAAAATCACCAGCGAGAGTCTTATGCTTGCGATCACTACATTCAGAGAACTGAATCTCCAGTTCTTAAAATAACTCTACTACTTGTTAATCAATTTTTTTTAATCTGGCATTCTAAAGTTGTGACTTGCACTTCGACTGTATTGCCCGGTGGCTGTCAACAGAGTAGCTGGGGCAAAAAGATAGCGCCAGCTCAGGGTGGTGCGAGAGCCCCGCTTGCGCTGCTCGTGTTTCGTCGCTGTTTTGAAACGGTCAGGAAATATTTACTCTGGTATCCTATCATAGAAAATCCTAGCCAGTCATGGAGCCTCCATGACTTTTTATGATAGTGTATGACTTTGCTTGCAAAACTTGTTCGGCAGGCTATTTTTTTAGTTGCATTCAGAAATCAGCGATCCCCACCCAACCTGGGGGCCACCTGCCCAAAATGGACGCGCGCGAGAGATGAGGGGAAAAATCGATATTTCGTTTGGCCGCAAACCTTTTTCTCGGCACATACTATGGATTTTTTATGAAATTTTTGCACACATCAGACTGGCATTTAGGTCGTTTTCTTTACATGCGTAAGCGCTATGATGAATTTTCATTGTTTTTGGCTTGGTTAGCTGAAACGATTGAAAAAGAAAAGATTGATGTTCTTCTAGTAGCCGGCGATGTATTCGATACCGGCACGCCGAGCAATCGGGCGCAGGAACTCTATTATCGTTTTCTCTGTCGGGTTTCTGCTTCTTGCTGTCGCCATGTTGTGATCACTGCCGGAAACCACGATTCTCCTTCTTTTCTGAATGCTCCCAGAGAAGTGTTGCGAGCGTTGAATGTGTATGTGGTTGGCTCGATGACGGAAGATGTAAATGATGAGGTTATCACTCTTGAGCGTGATGGGCAAGCGGCGGCGATTGTTTGCGCTGTGCCCTATTTGCGAGATCGGGATCTCCGGCTTGTCGAACCTGGCGAAACTATTGACGATAAAAACAGCAAGCTGATTGAAGGACTGAAAAAACATTATGCAGAAGTTTGCGCCATTGCGGAGCAGAAACGTCAGGAGTTTGCTGCTGCCGGGCAGGGGGATATCCCGATCATCGCTTTGGGGCATCTTTTCACCGATGGGGGTAAAACGGTTGATGGGGATGGTGTCCGGGAACTCTATGTCGGATCGCTGGCGCATGTCAGCCGGGACGCTTTTCCGGCGGCAATCGATTATCTCGCTCTCGGGCATCTTCACGTGGCTCAGGCGATTGCTGGTGCAGAGCATATCCGCTACTGTGGCTCCCCAATAGCGATGGGATTTGGCGAAGTCACTCAGGAAAAGAAGGTCGTGCTTATTGAATTCCACGGCAAAACGCCAATCCATCAGGAGCTGACTGTGCCCTGTTTCCAGCAGCTTCTGCGTATTGTCGGAGCTCTGGATGAAATCCTTGCTAGGCTGGAACAACTGAAAGGCGAAAAAAGTCGCGCGTGGCTGGAGATTGAATATACCGGCAATGAAACAATCGGTAATCTGCGCGAGATGCTCGAGGAAGCTGTGAACGGCTCTGATATGGAAATTCTTCGCATTCGGGATAAACGCAAGATGGAACAAATGATCTCTGCGAGTACCACGGGAGAAACCCTGGATGATCTGAAACCCGGAGAGGTTTTTGAGCGTTGTATGGATGCTTTTAAAGTGCCTGGCGAAGAACGGGCTGGACTGACAGCGTCCTACAATGAAATCTTGCAGTCGCTTCAGGACGACGACAGTAAAGCAGAATAACGGAGCGGAATATGAAAATCCTTGAACTACGGTTTAAAAACCTGAATTCCCTTTATGGGGATTGGGTGATTGATTTCAGTGCTCCGGAATATGTCGCCAATGGGATTTTTGCTCTGACCGGGCCGACGGGTGCGGGTAAATCCACGATTCTGGATGCCATTTGCCTTGCTTTATACGGAGTGACTCCACGTCTCCGGAAAATCAATAAGAATGACAATGAGATTATGTCCCGGCAGACGGGGGAGTGTTTTGCTGAAGTTCTTTTTGCTTCTCAGGCCGGTCGTTTTCGCTGTCATTGGGAACAGCGCCGTGCCCGGAAAAATGCAGCTGGCCATTTGCAGGATCCGGAGCATTGGATTGTGGATGCCGACAGTGGGCTGACGATTGAGAACAAAAAAAGTTTGGTAACGGGGATTATCGAAGAAAAAACAGGAATGGACTTTGACCGTTTTACCCGTTCGATTTTGTTGGCTCAAGGAGGATTTGATACCTTTCTGAAAGCGGATGCCGAACAGAAATCCAGGATTTTGGAACAGATTACCGGCACTGGTATTTATACTGAAATATCACGCCTCGTTCATGAACGGCAGAGGCAGGAACAGGAAAAGTTGAGTCTGCTTCAAGCTGAAATTTCCGGTATTGTGCTGTTGACACCGGAAGAGGAACTGGAGCTTCAGGGAACACTTGTTTTGCAGCAGCGCCAGGAAGCCGAACTAGCAGGTCAAGCAGCGGATACCGGAAAAGCGATCGCTTGGTTGCAGACTATGGATGCTTTGAAAAAGGAAATCCATGGTATGGCTGCGGAAGAAATCAAGTTGCAGGAGGCCGTTGCGGAATTCAAGCCGAAATATGATAAACTCGACTGGGCTAAGAAGGCGGCTTCCCTGGATGGGATTTATGCAACTTTAACATTGACCCGCCGTCAGCAAGCAGACGACTTGGTGAGTCAGCAAAAACTGGGAAAGGCTTTTCCTGAACTGGAAAAACAGGCGAATCTCCAGATGGAATTACTCCAAGGTGCGGAACAAGGCACACAAGCTGCCAAGGAGGCGCTGAAAGATGCCGCGCCGTTGATGCAGAAAATCCGTTTGCTTGACCAGCAGCTTATTGCCAAGGAGAAAGCGCTTAGCGAAGCGGCTCGAACCTGCCGTCAGGAAACTGTAAAGATTGAGGAAAGAAGACTGGCTTACCGGGAAGTGAAAGCTACGCAGAGTACTTCTGAAAAAGCCTTGGAAGAGCTTGACGTTTATTTCAAGGAGCATGTGCAAGATGAATGGTTGATCAGCGGCTTGGGGGGGATTGAAGAACAGTTCGGCAATCTGCTTTCAAGAGGCAGGGAGATCATTCAGAAGGAAACGGGGTTGAAGAATGTGGAAATGGCCTGTGTTCAGGCGCAAAAGCAAGTGGCCGCCAGCGCGAAACACAGCCATCTTTGTCTGCAGGAACTTGCAGCAGCCAGCCAACAGCTTCAACAGGCTCAGGTTGCTTTAGGCGAATTGCTGGGGGATCGATTATTGCGCGAATACCGTGAAGAGAAGGATGCTCTGCAACGCGAAATGCTTCTTCTTCGGACGATTGAAAAACTGGAAGATCAGCGTTCCAGGCTAGAATCCGGCAAGGCCTGTCCGCTTTGTGGAGCAACGGAGCATCCTTATGCAAAAGGAAATGTTCCGAAGCCGGATGCAATGGAGCAGAAGATTGCTTCGCTTACGCAACGCATCTGCAAGGCCGAAGACTTTGAAACAGCGATTGAAAAGCTGAAAAAAGCGGAAGGAATCGTTGAGAAAAAAATAACGGTGAGTGAGAAGCAGGAGGCGCAGGTCGCCAATGAGCTGAAGGCCGCAGAGAAAACGTTGGCAGAAAAAAAGGAAGGTTTGGGACAACTGCGGAACGATTCTGCTGTTTTGAAACAGGTGGTTTTGCTAAAATTGCAGCCTTTAGGAATTACTGAGATTCCGGAAGCGAAAGCGGCTTCTCTGCTGGCTTCGCTCAAAAAGCGTTTGCAGACTTGGCAGGATCAGGTCAAGAGAAAGGCAGCGCTCGAAAAGCAGATGGCAGAGCTGGACAGTAAGATGAAGAGTCTTGCAGCAGTGATCGAAGCACAAAGTGCTGCCTTGGCGCAACAGCAGGAACACTTGGAACAGCTTAAGACGGAAGTTGCCGTTGAGCGAAATGAGCGCATGGCTCTCTATGCTGAAAAAAAACCGGATGTCGAAGAAATGCGCATGAATCAAGTGCTTTCTGTTGCGGAAGATGCTGAAAAGCAGACTCGAAATCGGTACAACGAGTTGCTGCAGAAATTAACATCTGAAAAGACGCAAATCGAAACCCTGAAAAAGCGTATTGAAGGGCGCACGCCGGAGCTAAAAAATTCGGAGGTTTTCTTTGCGGCGGCTCTCGCTCCGCTAGGTTTTACCGATGAAACGCATTTTTTATCTGTCCGCTTGCCGACTGCGCAGCAGGAGTTTTTGTCTGTTCGTGCCAAAGAATTAGACGATAAGCAAACCGAGCTCAAGGCCAGGCAAAGAGATCGGGAGTTGCGTCTGGCGGAAGAATGTAGCAAAAATTTGACGGAGCAATCTTTTGCTGAGCTGGAGATTCGATTTCAGCAGTTTACGGATGCTCTGCAAGGATTGCGTGATGAGCTTGCCGGGCGCAAACACCAGTTGAAGGAAAATGCTGCAGCGAAAGAGCGGGTCAAAGAAAAACAGACTGGGATTGAAGCCCAGAAAAAGGAGTGTTGGCGTTGGGGCAAGCTGCATGAGCTTATTGGCTCGGCGGATGGAAAGAAATATCGTAATTTTGCTCAAGGCTTGACCTTTGAGGTCATGGTTTCTCATGCCAATCTGCAATTAAGCAAAATGAGCGATCGTTACTTGTTGAGACGCGATGACGAGGAACCTCTTGAATTAAATGTGATTGACAATTATCAGGCGGGTGAAACCCGCTCAACCAGAAACCTTTCCGGTGGTGAAAGCTTCCTGGTCAGTTTGGCTTTGGCTTTGGGGCTTTCGAAAATGGCCAGCCAAAAAGTCCGTGTGGATTCACTGTTTCTGGATGAGGGTTTTGGCACCTTGGATGAGGATGCGCTTGAGACCGCTTTGAACACCTTGGCTGGGCTTCATCAAGATGGCAAACTGATCGGGATCATCTCGCACGTTTCTGCACTGAAGGAAAAGATCAGCACACAAATCAATATCAGCCCACTTTCGGGCGGGCGCAGTGCCCTGACTGGCCCAGGCTGCAGAAAAAACAGAGTGGAACAGAATCATCCGGAAGTGTAAAAAAACTTACCGGATTGTTTTTCTGTCTGGAATAATGATTGCTGAAAGGACTGGTTTTTTAAGATGAATACTGTACTGTATTCCTGTCCATTTTAACAGGAGGAATACAATGAAAACCATGACTTACACTGCTGCGCGCGATGAGCTGGCTGAAACCATCAATATGGTTGTTCGGGATCGGGTGCCGGTTGTGATCCGGAAAAAAGGATGCGGTTGTCATGATGAATTTTGACGACTATGAAGCCTGGACTGAAACGGTGTATCTGCTTCGAAGTCCAAAAAATGCCAAACGGCTGATGACGTCGATCGAAGCATTGGGAAAAGGAGACGCCATTGAAAAGAGTTCGGAGTCTCTGATGCATGAGTAATCTGAAGTTTTCAGCGGAAGTCTGGGAAGATTATCTTTACTGGCAGTCTTCTGATCGCAAAATTCTTAAACGCATAAATGACCTTATCAAGACGAGTGTTCGGATTCCTTTTGAGGGAATTGGAAAGCCTGAGCCGCTGAAGGCAATCTCTCAACCTGGTGGTCTCGACGGATTACCAATGTTGAGCGAATGGTCTATAAAATCGAGGGCGATACCTTGCTGATCGCTCAACTCCGATACTATTATTAATTTTCGCGATTGTTTTCAGAATATTCAGCAGGAATTCGAATCTCTTCTGACGAATTCGATCAGGTCGTTCAGTGCTTCGATTTGTACGGGGCGTGATGCCGCATAGAGGAATCCGTGTTCGGCATCCGGATAGATTTTCAGTTTGGATGGGATGTTCATATTCCGGTGCATATCGACGATCTTTTGATTCATCCGGGCTGGGAACATATGTTCATTTTCGGCTTCGAGAAAGAAAAGTGGCGGGTTATCCGGGCGGATATATTGATTAAGCGAGAGGCGCTGGAAAAGTTCCGGGTTTGCGTCATAGGTGCACCCGGCGGCCTGCTGCATACTGCTCCAGATATGCGGGAAGATGTTCGGCCAGGGCGTAAAGGTGGCTGGGGTTGACTGCAGGAGACCGCAGACGGGTTTAGACCAGTGAGTTTCCTGTTTGCAGACTTCGCCGCATTCTCCCGGATCGGTGCAGAGTAGCAGCGAAGCCAGATGAGCCCCAGCCGAGGAGCCGAAGACGGCAATATTCAGGGGTCGGTCGAGTTCTTTCATAATGCAGCAGAAGGCGTCATAGGCCTGCCGGATGTCGCTGAGCTGATCGAGGATGGTGATGCATGGATTTCCCGGAAGGCTTGGAGCGACCAGCCGGTAATCGGTGGAGGCGCAGAGAAAACCCTGCTGATTTAATTTTTCCATCAGGGGATGGAAATTGCTTCGCGAGCCCGCCTGCCAGCCTCCGCCATGCACAAAAAAAACTGCGGTATCCTCGCGGATCTGTTCGGGCTTGAACAGATCCAGGACGCGTCCTGATTGCAATGGAAAATCCAGGTAATAGGATTGATAGCAGAATGGCATAAGAAGTTCCAGGAAGATTTGCTTATTGTTTTGTTGGGGCAGCGTTTGAATTTTGCATTTGGAAGCCGGCGACCCAGGCAGCGAGCCGGCTGTCGAGGATATCGCCTTGGGCGATCTGTTGCTGGAGGAAAGCGGAGAGGCCGTCTTTAGGGACGGTGAAGACTTCGATGTCTTCACCGTCTTGGAGATCGGGGGCAGGGTGTTGATTTTCGGGGCGGCGGGTATCGACGCTCATGAAGACGAGGATCAGGATTTCTCCGGTGAGTCCGGCAGAGCTGGCGGCACCGGGGGTAATGCTGTTGATGCTGCCGCAATAGCCGGTTTCTTCGTGCAGTTCACGCACTGCAGCTTCGGCAGCACTTTCGCCGGGGTCAATCAGCCCGGCGGGGAATTCCATGACATAGTTATTCAGGGGGGGGCGGTATTGCCGGATCAGCAGGATTTTGTCATCCGGTTCCAAGGTTGCGATAATGACGACCGCGTGAGTATTGCCGTTTCGTTGTACAGCTTCCCATTGTCTTTCGGTTTGCGTATGATCTCGGTAATGCAGGAGTTCGAGGGTAATAAAATGTCCTGCTGCCAGGGTCTCTTTGTGAGTGATCTGTGGCTTCATAAAGTTGCTTCGCTTATGTTTGCTTCAGGATTTTGGCGGCAGGTCATCCTGCCAGGAACTGGGTTGCAGTTTGGCTTTTTGTTTTGCTTTGCGGGCGGCCAGTGAGATCAGCCAGATGCTGACAATAACTACCAGTTGAGCCAGGAAAAGAACGACCAGTAGCGCAAATATCTGTGGGAAAGTCACGGATTCCTCGACGACCTCTTCAGCCATTTCAGAGCTGACGATGGGGTCAGCCAGCAGAAAGATGAGCGGCAGGAAAAAGAGCAATCCGGCAATTTTATGTTTGTAAGAAAGGTTCATGGTTCATTCAAAGCGAAGTTCATGATGCGTACTGCATGGCCGCAACTGGCGGGATTCCTTTCTTTGGCGATTCGGATGCGGATCTGGTGTTGGCCTTCCGGCAAGGTTTGTGCCAGCATTTTTGTATAGGGATAATGTAAATTTTTACTGTAAAAATGATAGAGGTCGCAGTTTTGCCAAGTCGTATTATCGATAAAGAATTCTAGCATACCGGCATCGGGTCCGGCAGTCAGATAGAGGCCGATGGCATTGCCGAAAAAGGTCAGAGAAAATTCCGCGCCGGGGGTGTTGGCATGAAGCGTTGGGAGCTGGCAGAAGCGCTCCCGTTTTTCGCCCGGTAGGGGTTGCCAATCGGGGATGTCGAGTTTCCAGGGAGAAGAGAAGCTTGCGCGTCCAGGGGAAGCCAGTCTGGCGTGAATCAGGCTATTGGGATCCAGCAGGGGAAGTGTTGCTAAATCCAGACAAGGATGAGGTTTGGGAGAATGGACGGAGAAGGCCGCGGCAATACAGTCGGCATAAATCCGGTTGCCGAAGGGCGCGGGATGCACACCGCCGAACGTACTCCAGTCGAATTCGCCGGCACGGATCCGGCGGGCGACCTCCTGGGCAAAATTCAGTGAGGGCAGGCCATAGTATTGTGCGACTTTTTCATGGGCGGCAATCACTCTGGGAATTTTTCCGGATTGGTAGTCTGCCAGATGGCTTTCATTGATGGTGTAGAGGAACACGATGTCCATCTGAGGATTATGGAGTAATGCCTGTCGGACGATGCCTTCCATGGAGCAGTGGAGCGGTTCTTCCGGCTGCAGATATTCCCGTTGTCCGTCCTGATTGTCATTAACGGCGAATTCAACAAAAAGGAGATCGATTTTCCCCTTGCTTAAAATATCATTCGAAAGCCGGAAAGCCCCAGTATTGGAACAGGTGGAACTGATGCCGGCATTGATAAAAGAAAATTGGCAGCGCGGAAAATTCCGGCGGAAATCTTCTTCGACAAAGGCGGTATAGCCATTCATTTCTGTAATGGAACCACCCAGAAATGCGATTGTTGCTGAGGTTTCCGAGTGAAACAGGCGTTGGGATGCTCCCAGGCCAGTGCGAAATCGGGTTATTGAGTGATCTGTTTTCATAATGACTTTGAACAATTTTCCAGGATGTAGTTCACGCAGGCTTCTGCGTGAACCTGCTTTTTCGAGCGATCAACGGAAGACGTTGAGTATCAGCTGTTGGTAATCCGGGCGGTAGAGGTTGCCGAGGTGTCCACCTTCTGGTAGCAGGAGTACCCGGTTTCCGAGGGTGCGTTTGTACCAATTCAGATGTTTTCTGCTGATCAGAAAATCATTTTCGTTCTGGAAAATGTGGACTTTAGGATTGTTGGCAAGTGATTTTTCCAGAGAAAACAGGTTGCTTTGTTCGGCCAGCCAATCTGGATCGGACAGTTTAGAAGCCGGGAATTTTTCCTGATAATAGGGGACGACTGATTTTGTCATATAATCCGTAAAGGTCAGCGATAAGGCTTCTGCCCAGAGCGCATTTTTCTTGAATGCGGCTGGGTCATTCTTCAGAAAACCCTGATTAAAATGTTTTTGTGACGCAAGGATGGTTTCTGCGAGGTTGAAACGCATATTGAGCCCGATCAGAAAGTGGGATTCCTCCAGAGAGACAGGGATATTTCCTGGAACAGCGCTTTTTCTTTGCCCGTTTAATATGCTGCCGGCGATTCTCAGGTAGAGTTCCCGGCAGTGTGCTTCCCTTTCGGCTGCAGGCCAGCTTTCTGGAATGGCAAAGAACTCGTCGATACGGTTCAATGCCGCAATGACATCCACCGGGGGGTTGATCGCCAGGTAGCGATCGATGGAAAGCCCTTCCAAATCGCCATCGGCTTCCAGTGCCGACAGAAAGAGTGCGTTCAAGGCACCCAGCGAGAAGCCTAAGATGGAACATGATTTCCCAGAAAGCTTGTAATGATTCTGCATATCCTGCAAGGCGGTTTTGATAGCCAGAGCCAGTTGTTTACTGTCTTCACGGAAATATCCTGGCGGGGCAGGATTTGGCAGATGTTGAAAATAGTCCGGGTTCAAACTGGAGCTCAAGGCCAGTACAGACCATTGGTCCTTGTACAGCAGTTCGGCCAGAGCAGTGACGCCGTTTGAGAGTCGGTGACCGCCCAGCCCCGGCAGGATTACGATGATTCCACGGGAGTTTTCGGCGGGCCAGCAGGTGTAGGGCATACGGCTTTTACTGCCGCTGAGCAGAACACTGCGGTGTCGAGCTTTTCGGAAGAAATTCTTGTCTTTTGGCCGTAGCAGCAGAAACCCCAGGGATTGATCCGGGTTACCCGGTTCTGTAGGAGCCTTGAAATCCTGACTAAGAGTATCCCGTTGTATTTTGTAGAAGGCTCGGGTTTGCAGATAGCTGTCATATTGGGATGAAAAAAACAAGTTCAGCAGTTCCGCATGAGTTGCGATTTCATTGAATTCTTTAACTCCCGAAACAGCCATTGCGGTATCACCGCTGAATAGCCAGAAACTCAACGACCAGGGAATTCCTAATATTCGTCCGATGGCATCTCGTCCGCTACAAGGGCCAAGGAAAGGGAGATTCAGGAAAAAGCCATCTTGGCACTCGTAGTAGGCCATGGTTTGTCCGAAATCCTCCTTTTGGAGTGGGATATTCCAACGGCTGGCCTGATCCCGAAAGCCCAGAATTCCGATCGTCGAATTGATGCCGAAGCGTTTGCTTTCTTGCCAGGCACCCTCGTATTTTTCCTGCAAAAGGCAATTGACGGCGCGCAGTGGGAAGAGTAGATTTTGGCCGGCATTGTCGATGCCGTCTCGTGCCACTTTTGGCAGAATGAGGTTGTATGCCTGGCTGACTGGACGGATCAGGTGCTTTGTCAGCTGCTGGTTGAAAACCTGAATCGAGCGATTATAACCCTCCAGGGGATCTGCCATCGGGTGGAGCAAAAGCTCAGTACCGACAGGATATTCGGAGATTTTGCTACTGACGCAGCCAAGACAGCAGAAAAAAGGCAAAGCAGTCAGGGAAAAAGCCAGAATTTGAAAAGGAGAAAGCGGCAGGAAAGACTTCATGTGGTTTTCTCGATATGTCATGCTAAAAATAACTTGGAGATGTACTGATATGTCACAGGCAAAATATAGTTGTTTTTTTCGTCTTTGCCCGTTGCTCGTCGGGTTGAAAAACGCTTGTCAGAGGATAAAGTAAATTTTTCGCTTATGCGGTTGGGGTATTTACGTATGTTCGGGAGTTCCTATGATGTCAAAAACGCTTCCTCTTCTTTCGGAATTGATTCGTTGCAAATCGCTCAGCAGTGACCTTGCCGCTGTCAACAAGGCGGTGCAGGTGATGCAGAAGTTTTTGCAGACTAATGGGGTTTACTGTGTTCTGGAGGAGGTTCGCGGTAGGCAGGTGTTGTATGCTGCGACATCGCCGGACAAGGTTCAGGATGTGTTGCTGAATTCTCATCTGGATGTTGTTCCGGCGGAGGACAAGATGTTTGAACCGCGGGTTGAAGGAGATCGTCTTTACGGGCGTGGTTCTTCTGATGATCTGGGTAATGCGGTGTGTGTTGCGCAGGTGCTCTGCCGGCAGCTTGGCAAAGCCTCCGTTGGAGCTATTTTCAGTACGGACGAAGAGATCGGTGGTTGGACGACGGAGGCCATGATTCAACGCGGATATATTGCGCGGAAATTTGCACTGGTACTGGATGGGCCGAGTTGTCAGCTGGCCAGTGCGCAGAAAGGGATTCTGATCTTGAAATTGACGGCCCAAGGACGGGGTGGTCACGCATCAGAGCCTTGGAAGTTTGATAATCCGATTGATAAACTCATCGATGCTTATTTGCGGTTGCGCGAGCAATGGCCTCAAGTAACTGCAGATCAGCAATGGCAGAATACGATGGCGCCCTGCGTACTGCAAGCCGGTTTTGCCAACAATCAGATTCCGGATGAAGCCTCGATGATGCTTAATTTCCGCTATATTCGGAGTGAAGATCGGACAGTGATTTTTGAGCAGGTGCAGCGTCTTACTGGTCTGGAAATCGAAGCCGACCGCCATTGCGAACCGGTTGTTTCCGATGAAAATGCCCCAGAACTGCAACTGCTGTTACGTGCGATTCAGAAACATTTTCCGGAGCGGGCGGCGGGTTTTGTGCGGATGAATGGAGCGACGGATGCCCGGCATATGATTTCCATGGGAGTTCCCATCGCGATTTCGTCGGTTGCAGGCGATGGGTGTCACAGCAAATGCGAATGGGTCGATTTATCGTCGATCGACAAATATATTACGATTCTTGAAGAAGTGATTGCCGGTATCTAAGTCAGGGGGTTGTTTTTTATTGCCTTTTGGAGCGACTTATGCAGCCTGAAAAAGGAAATCCCGAATGTAAGATCGATGACCCCGAAGTCTGCCGAGCCTTTCTCGAAGCGGGGGTTGTTGCCGGTGACACGGTTTTGATCCATGGATCCCTGAGCAGCATGGGCTGGGTACAGCGGGGGGCGGCTAGCGTCTTCGATGGCGTTCTGTCGGCTGCATCTCCAGGGGGAACGGTGGCCATGCCGACTTTATGGTATAACGGCACAGAGGAACGAAATTTTCCGGAGCAATTTGATGTTCGGAATAGTCCAGCTTGGAATGGTGCATTGGCAGAGGGCATGCGAAAAGATCCGAACAGTTTCCGCAGCCAGCATTTTTCCCATGCCGTTAGTGCTCTTGGTAGGCGTGCGGAAGAGCTGACTCGGGATTCTGGGGTGACTGGTCTGGCGCCTTCGCCCTGGAGTGAAACGGCATTTGCCGCTGCGTCACCCTGGCAACGTCTATATGAATGGAATGCCTTGTATGCTTTTATTGGTGTGGATTTCTCGGTTTGTACGATGAAGCATTATATTGAATCCCGGCTGGTGAGTCGCTTGTTGTCGCTGTTGCCGACAGAAGAAGAGCGGCTGGCCAAACGCAAGGAGTTAACCAAGGATTGCAATCGGAAGGGATTCTGGCCTTATCTTGCAGGGGCTCCGATCGAAGAGTTGCTGAACGAGCATTCGCTGCTGAAAAAAACGAAGCTGGGCAGTGCAACACTCCGAGTTGTGCGTACTCGCCCGCTGGTAGAAGTGCTCGGGCAGGATCTCTGGCAGAATCCGGGAAAATGGTTCAAGGAAGAGTTTTTAGCTTGGCGGGAAAGCATCCTTAGATAGATTTATTTATGGATGTTTTTTTGGGCTGGGCTCTAACAAGTTTAAGGATAAGATATGAGTGATTTTTTGTATGGCATCAATCCGGCCTTTGAAGCGATCCGGGCGGGGCGTCGATCGATGATTCGGCTTTATCTCAGCCAAGGAAGTGAGCAGAATCCTCGTTTGAAAAAGCTTGCCCAAGTGGCTGAGAAATATCAAGTGCCAATGGAGTTTGTTGACAAGGCGCTTCTGTTCGATTTCTGTCAGACCCGGGAGCATCAGGGTTGCGTGCTGGAAACTGGGCCTTTTCCTTATACGCCGTTTGCGGAGCTGCTGGGGGAAAAAAGGCTGCTCCTGCTGGATAATATTGAGGATCCGCACAATGTTGGTGCCATTGCTCGGACCGCGGAGGCATTAGGCTGGCGCAATATGCTTTTACCGCGGCGGGGCTGTCCTTTGCTGTTGCCATCGGTTGTTAAAGCGGCCGCCGGAGCCTGTGAATTTTTGCAGGTATCGGTGAACTGTGCCAGCAATCAATATGTTAAGATTGCGTTGGAGGAGGGTTACAGCGTCGTTTCTCTGGATGGTGCTGGGCCGATTCCCTTGGAAGACATCCGGGACAAACAATTAGACAAACTGTTACTGGTGGTCGGTGGAGAAAATTCAGGAGTCAGTCAATTCATTCTGAATCATTCTTCCCATATTGCCGCGATCCGGCAGTCCGGGAAGATCAACTCCCTGAACGCTTCTGTTGCGGCGGCATTGGCGTTATATTTGCTGGCATAGAGACGAATATCAATATGGACAAGCCGGCGCAGGAAGAACTTCTTTTCTCTTATTCGGAGGAGAGAATACAGGTTGGGGATTTTGCGTTCATCCTATGTATGATTCGTGATTTGGATGAGGCTCTGGATCATTATGTCAAAGTCTCACCGAGCGAAACGGATCGGATTCCCTACTTTACAAGGTTGTGGGAATCTGCAGAAGCCCTCGCAAACTTTATTGTTGAGCGACGTTCTTTATTTGCCGGGAAGCGGGTATTGGAGCTGGGTTGCGGCTTGGGACTGCCGGCCTTATGTGCCGCACGCAGTGGTGCCTGCGTTACGGCCTCGGATTTTCATCCCGATAACCAGGCTTTTTTTCTGCGTAATGCTCGTCTGAACGGGCTGGAACAAATTCACTATCAGCGTATGGATTGGCGGGAGCCGGAACTGCAGGGGCCTTTCGATATTCTGCTGGGAAGCGATCTGATCTATGAAAAACAGATGGTTTCTCCCCTAGTGAATTGCGTGAAAAGATATTTGTTGCCCGGGGGGACTTTTTTCTATGCAGATCCCGGGCGTTCGGCTCTGCAAGATTTTACCAGTGAACTCGAACAAGCCGGCCTGATCTGGGAGTTGCTCCCAAGACATAATATTTATTTGCAGGTCTGGAACGCAATAAGGCCAGAAAGCAAAAACTGAGACAAAAAAAAGCCCCGTTAAAAAAACGGGGCTTTATGAGTATCCTGCAGGCAGCTTAGTCCATGGATTTTTTCGCATCATCCAGAGCTTTTTCGGCGCCTTTTTCAGCGTCTTTGGCCGCGTCTTCAGCTTTTTCAGACATGTTTTTCAGGGAGTCTCCCAATTTCTCAGTGGTGCTTTTTTCTTTGCAGCCAGTGAAAGCGAAGACCATGGACAAGACAGCCAACATCATGAAGAACTTTTTCATTTGATTTTCCTTTTCTTTCTTTTTTACACACGCACACTGTTAAAAATACAGAGTGAATGTGAACTCTACCAGTACTGCGTATAAATTTATCTTCTCAATCCAGCAATGCAAGTAAACGGAGAAGATTTCCCTTATGCTAACTTGCTTTGCTGCAACAACAATTATTGCTGATTACGATTCCTATTCTGTGTCGGGTTCAATTCAGCCCGACACAGAAGGCGACTCAGGGTGTTTCGGCGTCAGGGGCGTCAGCATCCTGCTTTTCTTCT
>JBAXYW010000020.1:0-18354 GCA_041670605.1 Lentisphaeria bacterium | reverse complement strand
TATCATCGGCAGGCAAAAGGGTGGAATCCTACGGTTTTCCATCACGCTTCCTCACGTCTTGATCAAAAACCGGAACTTTTAGATGACAGAAAACCCGGAACTTTTAGATGGCGTCTAACAAACCCGCCAAAGCGGTGAGAAACCAGAGGAATGTCTGCCGCCGAGAAAAGGCATGGCGCAGCGATGCGGCAATCATGTACCAAGTATGCCATCGTTCCATGAAATTGCTCCTGTTACTTTGACGAAGCCCCCCGCGTTGACTTTGATTTTTTCAGACTAGCCACATTCAGACTGCTGAGTTCCTCAATGATCTCCCAGACGCGTCTGTACGCCGCCACACCCGCCGATACCTTCTCTTCGTTCTCTTTGCTGACGTAGGTCATCTTGTTGCGTGCCTTTACCGTCGAGGTGGACAGCAAACAGACAGGATGCCCCTTGCCGCCAGTGGCGCACACGCAGTTCTTTTTGCCGCACTTCCGCATGGTGTGAACGAGACTCCCC
Source organism: Lentisphaeria bacterium (assembly GCA_041670605.1). Lineage (GTDB taxonomy): Bacteria > Verrucomicrobiota > Lentisphaeria > Oligosphaerales > Oligosphaeraceae > JAQVUB01. Next base: position 17,853 of record JBAXYW010000020.1, on the reverse strand, counting down.
CTGATTAGATTGTCAAGTCCGGCAAGCTCTTCCATCAGTTGCTGCTTTCGTTTTGTGTTGGTCATTTTCAGCATTCTCCTTGTCTGAAAGGATTTACTGATACAATAAATTAAATAAGCTATCGAACTAGTTTAATAATATAATTCGGAACAATAAAAAAAAACAGGCTGAAATGTCAGTCTGGTGTAAAAAAATGATTTTTTTTATATTTTTTTGTGGTGGTAAAATTAGCGGGAAACTATGAATAGCGGATGCGAGAACTCGGTACTCTCAAGTAAGTATGACAAGCACTTATTACAGATACTCCAAATCACTATAAAACGGGGAAATTGCACGTTTTCTTGTTTCGTTGCTTTGTCGGAAGGAAAAATGGAAGTGGAAGTCATCCAGATGCGTGACCAGTTTCAGAACGAGGCGTTGAGGTTTTTCGCTTACGTGGATGCTGACCGATTTCATCGTAGCGTTTGTGTGCTCATTCCGTGAGAAGAGAAGCTGTCCGTCAAACCAGCATTTGAAAGGGCAATTCGCACCTGCTGAAAGAGTAATATCTCTTGTTTTTTCTGAGCATATAGTTGTTTCGACATACCAGCACGAAGAGCCAATGAACTTGCCCAAATCATCTTTGCTAAACGTATGTGCCGCGCTTTCCAGCAATGCTGGGCGTTCTGAGGCAAGCGACTCGTTCAGTAGCCTTTCTTCGTCCAAGTAAGGAAAATCAAAGCGTACATGCGTATTCATGGCGTCTGAAGCGAAATCTGGAAGATTACCAGGATTGCAAGTTAATCTGGCATTCTGATAGGGGCATTCGGAAAATTTTTCCTTATCCCACATATCCCAATAGGGGCCATAAATCAACAAGCGTTTTGTTCCGGCTAAGCCGAATTTGAGGACAGAATTTCCAAAAACGGCTTGCATCAGGTTCTTATCATGCATAACAAAATCCGGCTTTTTATTGATCTGCAACTCCACTTCCGCTATTTTACCCGCTTCCAAGGAAAGAGGTATGTTCATTGGTGAGTAATCAAGGCCTTCGGGTACTGAAAGATCAAGAACTCCTTTTTGAGAAATGGAAGTCGCATTATTGATTATCAACTTTACCGATGCGCATCGCTCATGCGGCAATTCCGGTTTGTCGGGATAGGTTGCTGTGAGCAGGACTTGCGGCCGACGGGCAGAGCGTACTGCGACTTCCGGAGCATTTATAATCTCAAGATCACGATTTTTAACCTGCGCCATTTCGAGACCGATGTCGCAGGTTTCTTTTGCAAACTCAGTAAACGGCTGAAACTGATGCTTGATTTCCACCGCGCAAACGAGTGTTTTCCCCAATTTCTCCAGCCAGTCCGTCGGTAAGGCTGCAGTACCAAACAGCGTTCCTAACAATGCTCCCGTTGTCGCTGCTGTACAATCGCAATCCCAACCAGCCTGTATACAAAGCCGCATCGTTTCCTTGAAATCATCATGTCCCAGGATCAGCCCCATAAAAGCGAAAGCATTATTGATCACGGCTCGAGTACTGTCCCGATGGCCGAATTGGCGAATAATTTGCAACCAGGCATCATAGGGCTCCGGGTGTCTCGCACAAATGTTTTTTACTGCCCGGTAGATGCGGACTCCCTGATTGTCTGCCGGGAAAAACAGGCAAGTCTTTTCCAGTAGACTTTCAACGGAATTTTCGAAAAAAGCAAGTGCGGCCGCGGCAGACAGAAACTGTTCAATCTCGATGCTGATTTCCGTGTGGTCGAGACAACCATCCTGTCTTGCGTAGTGTATGGCTAATGCCGGGTTGCCAGGCGCTATGAAACCCCATATCTCACTGCGGATAGGACAGCCCTCTGACGATTGGAACCAATCATTATTCCAGCGACCGGATATCGGAGGATAAATGCCGTGTTCAAGATTGTTGATAAATACTCCATATTCGCAACAAACGTAAAAACAACGTTGCTGCCAGAATTCAGCAAGTTCGCTACTGTTGAAATCCAATCCGAGTTCCTGAAGCGCTTCGAGGTATACGACTTGAATATCAAGGTCGTCGTTTGGCCACAGTTTATCCGGCCATAGCTTTTCCTGCGGAACATGATTGAATTGTTTGTGACATTCGAAAGGAGCCCCAACTACACCACCCAGGGATTTTCCCAACCAACCTGCGTATACACGATCGTAGTATGTTGAATAATCCAGCGTCCATTTGCTCATGTTGTCATCCCTTGCTTATTTCATCCAGAAAATCTTTATCTGCCCTTTATAATCGAAATACTCTGCTTAAGTCTTCACCTTGCCAAGTTCTCGTTTTTCCAAATCACAAGCCACATGAGAGTTTTAGCATCTGGAGCCGCTTGACAAAGTTTCGGCCAAGAAAAGGCCAAGCTAACAAATAGAACAGAATACGCTTTTTTAGTAAACATGCGAATTCTACCATCGCTAGGGGATGGCTGTGGATCGAATTTGTTTATTTTATTCTTACTTCCATTCCAACCATGCGGTAGCCCGTTCAGGGAAGTGTGAAAGCGATCATTCGGAAATCCTGTGGGGGCACCTTCAGTTCAAGTCGTCCCTGTAAAATCGTTGTGTTTTCGCCGGAGATTTCATCCACAGCCATAAAATCATCCTTGCACAGTGGTGTAAAATCAATGGTTGTCTGCTGGTTCTCAGCATTGAAATTGGCTGCAATCAGCAACACCCGGTTTTCTGAGCAAGCATACCAGGTTACTTTCACCCCGGAATTTGAAGATTGAATCCGGTTCTGCTCATAGTAACGGAAACACTGTGCCTTGTCGGCATCATATTTTTTAAATGTGTCCCATACTTTATCCATGCGCTCGTATCCATCTTTGCCGAACCATCCGATGACTTTGATGTCTTCAGCCAAAAGACGGGTGATTGCCGGAATCTGCCGCTGATAGGAATTATCTTTGCCATAAATCAAAACACAGGGTTCCACTCCACCAAAGATTCCCCTGCTAGAATTACTGCGTAGATGAAAATCTGTAACTTTTGATTGGTCACAATAGATTTCCACTCCTTCTCGTATTGCCGTCATGCGTACTTCTTCTCCTGTCAACCAGTAATCACAAAGACCATGCAATCCAGGGATAAAAGCATATTGACCATGTGCCCCCAAGCGGCGTTCTTTGGAATGTAACAGGCGGATGATGCGTTTAAGATAATCCCGCAAAGCCAGCAAATTGGTGCTCATAACCTCGCGTCCAAAAGAATCACGTTTCATACACCCATGACGTCGATTGGGGCAGATGCCCAGGCCGCAACAATCAAAATAATATCCGTCGATATATTTGAATGCCGGATCCTCGAGACTCATTTTGGTGTTGTAAACGAGAAAATCCGCTTTAGACGTATTGATGCAGCTAGGCAGTGCTAATGTTTGACCATTGCTGTAATAATAGCCATAAGTCAACCACTGATCACGAAACCAGACTGCTTCGGGATTGTCGGAGCGCAAAAACGAACTGGCGGCATATGCGTTCAGGCAGCGTGGGGCAAGTTTGGCCTTCCATTTTTGAAATCCGGATTCAGAAACCCGCAGATTTCCGCTGCAGCTGAAACCCGTTGCATGCAGGGAGGCATCGCCTTTTTCCCGGTTGGAACCGCCAATGAAACGCCAGGTACGGAAATCCTGCATCAGGGGACGGGTCGGTGTTACGGTGAAACAAAAAGTATACTGTGTATTTTTCGGCATTTCCACCGGTTGGGTGATTACATCGAGTGAACATTTGCCATCTTTTTTATTTACATGCCAAACTTTTTCCCCAGGCTGGTAGACCCAATTCATACCACCAGTTGGCATCCAGCAGAAGCCACCTTGTTCCGCGGCCAGATATAGAATCCGGGCTTCTCCGCTGAAATATGGAAAATCCAATTGTTCCGCATCGGACGAATCCGGTTTGGGCAGCAACAGAAAGTGTGAAAATTCGGGAGCCACCTGCCAGGAAAGACGCATCCTGAGTAATCCGGGGGCATTGTGAATACAAAGTTCTGTTTTGATAAAGCCGTCAAATTCAACTGTGCTCGAAAAGTCAGCAGAAAAATCGGAAGCAGTCAGAGTCCCGGTTAAAGTAACAAACGAGTTTCCCACGTTTCTACTGGTGATCTGTCCCAGCGGATAAAGAAGTCCCGATGCATTCTCAATCTCTAATACTGGAGCTCTTGTCAGAAGATTTTTGCCACCTGTAAGGATTTTTGAGGGAAAAGGTCCGCCACTCTCAAAATCGTATTCACGGTTCCAGATTTTAACCAGATTGCGATTTTCTTCAAGCACTGGCGGCGTCCAGGGTTCAGGGGTGCTATCTTCGCGACCAATTTGATTCCCAGCCCAAGTGGTATCTGGTTTTTCATAATACTCAAGCATTTCAACTGGAATATCATTCTGGCCTGGAAAAACCAGTTTAACTGCATATTTTCCAGAAGCGTTGAGCCCCGTTAGCATTTTTTTGATCACAGGATCTGCAGCGACTTCAAATTCTCCGGCTTTGACTAATTCTTCTTTGAGTCTGATTTCATAACGGATTTTACGAGGTAATTTATCGTTCCACCATAGATTGCGTATAACTGTAAAATCCAAATTCATTTCAACCGCTTCTAAACCTTCGGCATTTTTTGCTCCGCCGAACTGGACGAATAGACATTGCTCTGGCGCAATGTTTTTGGGAGTGATTGTCTGGTGATAAAGATGTTTGATTTCCGCGGGGCTCAAGACCCTGTTGTAAATAACAAAATCATCCACATCTGAAATTTCATTACGGGAAAACGATTGTTCCGTTGGTTTTCCGCGAAGAGTAATTGAGGACAACAAATCATCAGCGTTTAACTTGTGCAGTTCATCGCGTTTGGATGTCTTCATGAATGAGCGTCCGTAAAATTCTCCATCCATATAAATGGATAGGTCGCCATCGTCCCAGATACAAGCGAACTGGTGCCATTCGCCGTACCCTGCTTTGGCAAGTGGAACCAGCACACTGGGATAGCTGGCAAAACCTTTGGGGAATCCGGAATTGTCGTAGTTCAGGCGGAATCCCGCCGCGTCTGCACCGCGATACAGCATCATATGAAGTGTAGCCCGGTGATGCTCTTTGTCAGCGAAATGGATACTGAACAGGGTAATTGGGCGGATATCCCAGCCGCGGTGTTCCGGGTTATAGGGTTCAAAATTATCTGCTTTGAACCAGATCAGAGCGGTTCCATATCTGGGGTCGGCATTGCCGACGGCGGCATAACTCAATGTTTTCCCCGAGGTTGTTTGCCGGAAAGCCTTTTTACCATTATAACCGGGAACCCTCAGCCAATCAAATTTTTCCAGTGGCAGATCTTCTGCCATAGCAAAGTCGGCTCGGTCTGTCGGTTGGTCGAAAGAGAGTTCGAACGTGCGTCCGTCCGGCATTGCTGTCTTGGGTTTTATTTCAGCCACTGGTTCCATGCTGATTTTTAGATCATCAAAATAGAGGACTCCGGTATTTTTTGAACTTCCACCGCTGGTCAGCAATAAATACCGAACCTTTTCATAGTCGGAATGTTTTTTCGGGGTTCTGAAAACCATGATCAGCTCAATCCATTCCCGACAGACTCCGACTTTTTTAACTGAAGAAGCCAATTTTGCTGGAAGCGTAGAATTGGCGATTTCACCTTTTTTTTCGTTACGCGGTTGAAAGGACAACCCAATATTGTCATCATCATGCAAACCTTCTGTTTTGACAAAAACGGAGACCGTATATTGGTAGTTTTCCTCATATGGCAGAAAATCCGTAAAAACCCCGGATTCGCTCTTTTCACCCTTTCCGTTAAAGATTATGCAGCGTACTCCTGGCGTTTTATGTCCTTTTGTTGCATCGTGGGTAAAAAGAATGTCCGTCCCACTGGGTTTCCATGAGGGATAATTTTCGGGCTGATCAAAAGTATATTCGATAGTCTTGGCAGAAAGAATGCCGGACAGTAGGCTTACACCTGATAAACAGCAAAGGATGATCTTCAAAAAACGCAAAAAAACGGTTTTCTGACAGTAGCGGGAAATTTCTTTATTCATGTTTCATGACTCCTTTGAGGTGGCGCAATATTGATAAAATTTATTTACAGTTGCATCTGAAAACTCACTACGGCGGATGGGCTGGTGGCCTGAACCAGGCAAAGCATATATTTCACGATTCCCTTACTATGGTGGGCGTTTTGGAAAAGCGAGTCATGGGTTGACCGCCCGTTTATGGTTACTGGGCTGCACCAGTTGTAGCCGACCAGTAATAAGCGTATGCACTCAGCCGGCCCTCCATCAAAAATCCCTGCATGTTTTCCACATGTCCGTCGACAAAGGAACAATTGATGGATTTTAACGAATCGTGACGAATGGAATAATAATTCCAGTTGTTATAAGTAGCAGTTGTGAAAAATCCATAGCCGCGAAGGGAATCAGCCCAGTGGATAACACGGGATGCTTTGCGAACGGTATCCGGTCGGAAGTATTTACCACCCAGAAAATAGATACTGAGGGTGCCATAGGGGGCTGAACGAGCCCATGGCGCATATCTCCCAGCTTCTCCAAGATGTTCATTGATGCTGTAGTCTGTTATAATACTATTCCATTTAGCTGATAATGCTGACTCTGGGCAACGGAAAACTCCAATGGGGTGACAATATCCCGGAAAACTAATAAACTTGCTGCCATCAAGCCCCAGATATTCAGCCATACAATGATAGAAAGATTTGATGCCCTCACCAGCGTATGTACTTCCGCTGAATTGCCAGCCATCATAATCATTGACGTAAAAATCCGATGCTGAGGCAATTTGCTTTAGGTTGGAAATGCAAGCGATGGAACGTGCCCGTCCTCTGGCCTTGCTGAGTGCTGGAAGAAGCATACTGGCCAGAATCGCAATAATGGCAATAACCACGAGAAGTTCAATCAGAGTGAAAAAAAACCTAGATCGCATTTGTGGTCTCCTTGATGATCAATTAACTGGTTTTCAGCATGCTATGGAATTGAACCCGGAAAATCAAGGTTCAAACGATAAAAGCGTCAAATTCTCCCAGTGACATTATACCAGTTTGAAAACAAGAGAAACAGGCTTTTGGCAATTCCGCTGGAAAACCACGACAAGAAATTTCCATCGCACGCTTCCACTTTGTCTAACTGTCAACCGATCTCTTGTATCATATGAGTCCGACTGGTTGTCTGCTGAATTTGATTTAACATTACTGTACTTCGAAAAGAAGTTGAAAACAAGACCTTAGAATACGAACATTGGATCAATATACTTAAAAAAGGGTCATTTCATCTGACGTGGCGAAACTCTGAAATGTTTTTTAAAAACGCATGAAAAATAGCTTGGGTCATTATAGCCAACTTGTGCGGCGCAATCAGCGATTGAGATGCGTCCTTCCCGCAAATAGATTTGTGCCCGTTGCATTCGAATTGCAGTGAGGTATTCATTGAACGACATTCCGCTGGTGATTCGGAAAGCCCTGCTCAGCGTTGAGCGACTGACTTCAAGATAGGACGCTACCCGGTTGATATTCAGGGGTTCATCAATATGTCCTAGTAGGAAAAGTTTTGCTTCTGCAACGAGGGGTTTAGCTCCGCCGGGCATTGGATCCTGTTTGACGTTTTGTGAGCGCCAGGCAATCGCCAGAAGATGAGCCAGCCGTGCATCGGCAAGTTGCTGGTTCATACCGTTTTTATAGTCATCAAGCCGGAACATGTCAAAGAGCAATGATACTTCCATTTTCTCCAAGGGAGTGGCAGACGCAAGGCAATTCGGAGAAGCAAACTGGAAAAACTCATCTGCATTTGCCCAGCTGAAGTTGATATGGAAAATTTCCAGGTTGTGATTTGCTTCGAACACATCTCGGTGACAGACACCGTGTGGTATGAACAAGGTGTCATGACGGGTAGCATGATACTCCAGACCGGATTTCAATTTCAACACAATTTTGCCATGAATGATATGCAAGACTTCATTGTTGATATCCGCATGAAAATTCCGGGCATATTCGTTGGAATAGAAAATTCTGGACAGATAAACAGCCCTGGGCATGTACATAAGTTGTTTTTTCCCCTGAAACATGCTTGCTCCTTATTTGATCGTCAGAAACTATCAAAGGATGAACTAATTTTTCGTAATTTAGTTGGCAGCGTTTTTACCGGAACTGTCAGCAAGACGAAAGTCCGGGATAACAACATATTACCTTACGCACTGAATGCTTTTTTTTCAAACTATGGAACAAGAAAAAGTTGATTTCTAAGTCTTTTGGATTGGAAAATAAAATAAACAAAAAAACAAAAAAAACGCGATTTCCATTTGCAAGTTGGAAATTAACAGGATATTTTATCTTTTATGCAGAACATGCAATACAGCAATACGATGTCTTGGTCTTGGCGATAATACCGTCAGGATCGGGTTGTTTGTTTTGCTTTTTTTTGCGGTCATGACGGATTAAACTGATATAGGTTTAATCCGTTTTTTGTTTCAAAACACAAGCCACACCCGGTTTGAATCTATCCGGGGGTGGCTTTTTTTTTTCGTCATTTATACAAAGATCAATAGCAAAAGGAGATCAAGATGTTGAAACAGGATTTCAAGGAATTTGAGCGTCTGTCAAGTCTGGGGGATCTGGTTCCGGTCTATGCGGAATGCCTGGCCGATATGGAAACCCCGGTCTCGGTTTTGAATCGTTTTGTCGGCGATGAAAACGTCTTGCTGCTGGAAAGTGTCGAGGGAGGCGAGCGCTTCGGTCGTTATTCCTTCATTGGCGTAAATCCGCATGGCGTATTTACGGTTGAAAAAGGCAAAGCATTTTATCAGGACAATGGCATGCGGCAGGAATTACAGCATGATGGAAATCCGTTGAATGCACTGCGGCAGGTGGTAGGCGCGCGCAAAATCGCACCTACTCCGGCACTGCCGCCGCTGTTTGGCGGCGCACTCGGTTTTCTTGGCTACGAGGCTGCAGGCTATTTTGAAAAACTGCCTGAACCGAAAACGCAACCCGAAACCCCGGATTGTGTTTTCATGGTAAGCGACGAAATCATCGCCTTCGATAATCTCAGTCATACGTTGAAGATCATCATCTGCGTGCGTCTCGATGCGTATTCTTCCTTGCAGAAGGCTTATGCTGATGCTGATATCCGAGCGGAAGTGCTGATGAAACGAATCCAAGTGCCCAGCCGGCTGCGCCCGGAACCGAGACGACCCGTTGAGTTACCGATTTTGCAAAGTAATATGACGAAGGATGAATTCTGTGCCATGGTGGAAAAAGGTAAACAGTATATCCGAGAAGGAGAAGTCATTCAGATCGTCCTTTCACAGCGCTTTTCTGCCCCAACCGTTTCCTCACCGCTGCAAATTTACCGGGCTCTGCGACTGATCAATCCCTCCCCTTATACCTTCTTTCTGAAACTCGGAGGACTAATTCTGGCGGGTTCTTCCCCGGAAACCATGGTTAAGCTGGAAAATGGCCGTTCTTCTGTCCGCCCGATTGCTGGCACTCGCAAACGGGGCAAATCCGAAGCCGAAGATCGAGACTTAGCCGATGATCTGCTTAAAGACGAAAAAGAGCGGGCGGAACATCTGATGCTGGTCGACCTCGGACGCAATGATCTGGGAAGGACGGCAGTTCCGAGCAGCGTACAGGTCAAAACGTTTATGAATGTGGAACGTTATTCGCATGTGATGCATCTGGTCAGCGACGTCGATGCCATGCTGGACCCGGCCTATGATGCTTGCGATTTGCTGCGCACGACCTTCCCGGCCGGTACCCTTTCCGGAGCGCCGAAAATCCGGGCTATGGAACTGATCAACGAACTCGAACCCAATTCCCGCGGCGTTTATGGTGGTGGGGTGGGATACTTGAGTTATAATGGCAACCTCGATCTGTGTATCACAATACGCACCATTGAAATCCGCGATGCCAAGCTCGTTATCCAAGTCGGAGCGGGCATCGTCTATGACTCCGTTCCGGAAAAGGAATACGAAGAAACGCTCAACAAGGCCGCTGCGCTTTTCAAAGCGGTCAACCTTGCCGCCAATAATTTCCAACTTGACTGAATCTATGGAGGTGTGACGATGATTTTAGTTCTTGATAATTTTGATTCCTTCACTTACAACCTGGTGCATATGCTGTATGCTTTGCATGCCGAGGTGGAAGTCTTTCGCAATAATCAGATAACAGTCGAGCAGGTCCTTGGCATGCGGCCGGATGCAATCGTCTTGTCACCCGGCCCAGGACGTCCTGAAAATGCCGGTATTATGCAGAACTTGATCCTGGTGGCCAAAGAGCAGATTCCCATTCTGGGCGTTTGTCTGGGGCATCAGGCGATTGGACAAGTCTTCGGCGGTGAAGTGATCTACGCCCGGCAGATCATGCATGGAAAAGTCTCCCGGATTTCTCATGACGGCAAAGGACTCTATAGCGGTGTGAAGAATGATTTCAAAGCCGTCCGTTATCATTCCCTGGCCTTGAAGGAGGATAATCTGCCAGAAGCGCTCGAAGTTACCGCCCGCTCGGAAGACGGCGAAATCATGGGCATCCGGCACCGCAATTATCTCATTCATGGTATTCAATATCATCCGGAGTCTATCTTGACGCCTAACGGAAAACAGCAATTGGCAAATTTTATGCAAATGGTCGACCAGCAACAACGCAAAGGAGCCTGAGAAATATGCTAAAACCTTACCTGAACAAAGTCCTGTCCGGACAAGACCTGAGCAATTCCGAAATGGATGCCCTGCTGGAATTGCTGACGCACAATGAGGTCTCTTTTGCCCAGGCCGGCGCCATTTTGGCGGCTCTGCGCATGAAGGGGGAAAGCGTCAGCGAACTCATTGGCGGGGCTCAGATGCTGCGTAGAAATGCGACCTTTATCGATTGCGGCGGACGGGAAGTCGTGGACATTGTTGGTACCGGTGGTGATGGCGGTATTTCCTTTAATATTTCGACGACGTCGGCTTTGGTTGCGGCTGGGGCTGGCGTTGTGATTGCCAAGCATGGTAATCGGGCTGTATCCGGGAAATGCGGTGCTGCGGATGTTCTGGCGGAGTTGGGCTTTAATCTTGATGTCACAGCGCACGCCATGGAAAACAGTATCTGTGAACATGGCATTGGTTTCCTGTTTGCCCAGAAATTGCATCCCAAGTTTTCTAAAGTGGCACCCTTGCGGCGGGAATTGGGCATTCGCACGATTTTTAACATGTTCGGTCCTTTATGCAACCCGGCCGGAGCCACCCGCATGATCGTCGGAGTTTTTGACAACCGCTTGACGGAATTGTTTGCTGGCGCCCTGAATGGATTGGGTATCAAGCACGCCCTCGTCGTACATGGCAATGACGGGCTTGATGAAATCAGCTGTTGTGATACTACACGGGTTACCGAAGTGAAAGACGGACGCTTGAAAAGTTACGAAATCTTCCCCGAAATGCTGCTGGATGAAACCTTTGAAATAGAGGAAATCGCCGGCGGGGAGCCCCCGCGAAATGCTGCGATACTGCAAGCCGTTCTCAGTGGTGAAGAGCAGGGCGCCTGCCGAGCCGTCGTTCTGCTGAATGCGGCGGCGGCTTGTTATGTCGCCGGTTTGGCCGACAGTCTGGTGGATGGCATCAAACTGGCGGAGCAATCGATCGATCAAGGCAAGGCTCTTGAAAAATTACATGTTTTGATTCAGGAGAGCCAGGCACAATGAATATCCTGAAGCAAATCGTGCTTGATCTGCAGCCGCAAGTAGAGGAAAGAAAGCAAAGAGTCCCGCTGCCGGAACTCCTGAAACAGCTTGCGGACTTGCCGCCAGTAGCGGATTTTTCTGCGGCATTTCGTCCTGATCGAAGCAATATCATCGCCGAACTAAAAAAAGCTTCGCCCTCCAAAGGGATTCTTCGGGCGGATTTCAATTATTGCGATTGCGCGGTGGAATTAGAAGCTGCGGGCGCTGCCGCCTTATCCGTGTTAACCGAACGCAATTACTTTCAGGGCAGTTTGGAGTATCTGCAAGAAGTTTCCCGGATTGTTAAAATTCCTTTGCTTTGCAAGGATTTCATTGTAGAGCCGTATCAGATTTGTGAGGCAAAGTTGCATGGCGCTTCGGCCATTTTGCTGATTGCGGCTCTGCTGACGCCAACGGAACTGCATCGTCTAGCCGACTTTGCGATGGACTTGGGCCTGTCCGTGCTCGGGGAAGCGCATAATGAAGCCGAATTAACGGTGTTGCTGGATGGCGGCATCCGGCTGATCGGGATCAATGCTCGCAATCTGAAAACCTTTGCCTGTGATCTGGAGCTGGTGAAACATCTGCTGGCGCAAATTCCTTCTGAACGCATTGCAATTGCGGAAAGCGCAATTAAAAATCGTGCGGAATTGCTCGCTCTGAAACAGGCCGGAGCCAGGGGCTTCCTGATCGGAGAAACACTGATGCGGGCTGAACACCCCGGTGAAAAACTCAAGGAGCTGCTATGAAAACCTTGGTGAAATTTTGTGGCATGATGCGAACAGAGGATATTCTGGTTGCGGGTGAGGCCGGTGTGGACTATCTCGGCTTCGTCCTGGTGCCGGGATCACGGCGTTTTTTGCAGCGAAATGCTTTACCTGAACTCTTGGCGGCAGTACCCTGCAACGTAAAAAAAGTCTTTGTTGTTGCGGATATGGAACTGTCGGAAATTGCGCAATTGATTGCGGAATTTCATCCGGATGCTATTCAGTTGCACGGCAATGAAACAGCAGACTTTGCCCGGGCTATCCAAGCTGCCGAAGTCTGGAAGGCCGTACATCTGCAGGATGAACGAGAACTGGAAAAATTCACCGCTTTTCCGGCGGAATTCCTGGTGGCGGATGCAGGGCAGGGCGGCTCTGGCCAATGCTGCGATTGGCAACTGGCCGCAAAGTTGGCAAAACATCGTAAAATTTTTCTGGCGGGGGGAATCCATCCGGAAAATACCGCTGCCGCGCTTGCGACAACACATGCCGTCGGCCTGGATATCGCCAGCGGGATCGAAGATGCCCCGGGAAAGAAAAACCGCAGAAAAATGCAGCAACTCATGACGGCAATTCAACAATACGAACAAGTCACCCAATAATTTTTTATTTCCTTTTTTTACCAATGGAGAAGAATCAATGAAAACTCATTATGGCATTTATGGTGGGCAGTATGTGGCCGAAACGCTGATGCCGGCCTTGGCCGAACTGGAAACCGCTTACCTGACCGCAAAAGAGGATCCTGAATTCCATCGTGAATTCCGGCAGTTGCTGAAAAATTATGTCGGTCGGGAATCCCCGCTCTATTTTGCCAAACGCCTCAGTGAATCCCTTGGCGGCGGCAGCCTCTATCTCAAACGCGAAGACCTGAATCATACTGGTGCCCACAAAATCAACAATACCATCGGGCAAGGGCTGCTGGCCAGACGGATGGGCAAAAAACGCCTGATTGCCGAAACTGGAGCCGGGATGCACGGAGTGGCAACCGCTACAGTGGCCGCCTTACTGGGCATGGAATGCGAAGTTTTCATGGGGACTTTGGATATCCAGCGTCAGGCGGTTAATGTCGAACGCATGAAAACCTTGGGCGCTAAGGTTTTTCCGGTCAGCGAGGGTTCCGCCACTCTAAAAGATGCGATGAATGAAGCTCTCCGTGATTGGACCGCACGTTTCAGCGACACTTTTTATCTGATCGGAACCGTGGCCGGCCCATATCCTTATCCAATGCTGGTGCGGGATTTTCAATCGGTTATCGGCCAAGAAGCCCGACGGCAATGTCTGGAACAAACCGGACGCCTCCCCGATCAGGTTATTGCCTGTGTTGGCGGCGGCAGCAATGCCATGGGCATCTTCGCGGGATTTTTTGAAGATGCCGAAGTCCGTCTCATTGGCGTCGAGGCCGGTGGAAAAGGCATCCCCAGCGGTGAACATGCCGCCAGTATTTGTGGCGGACGAGTCGGCATCCTGCATGGCTCTAAAACCTATCTTTTGCAGAATGACGATGGCCAGATTCTTGACACCTATTCGGTTTCAGCCGGCCTGGATTATCCAGGAGTCGGACCAGAACACAGCTTCATGGCCGACATGGGCAGCGCGCATTATGTGACCGTCAATGACGACGAGGCAATCGCGGCCTTTGACCTCCTCGCTAAATTTGAAGGAATTATTCCAGCCCTAGAAAGCTCCCATGCCTTGGCCTACGCCATCCGGATCGCTAAAGAATATGGCCCGGAAACAACCCTCTTGGTCAATCTTTCCGGACGAGGCGACAAAGACATGGATACAGTCCGGAAATTCAAACAGCAGCAAGCTTGAATCATTTTTACAAAGAAGGATTTACGACGATGGATAAAATAAAAAAAATCTTTGCGGATTGTCAACAGGAAAACCGTGCTGCGTTGATCATTTTTTGCAGTTGTGGGTATCCGGATATGGAACGCAGTGAGCTGGCCATCGAAGCCGCAATCCGCGCGGGTGCGGATATCATCGAATTAGGCGTCCCATTTTCTGATCCGATGGCCGATGGTGCAGTCATCCGGAAAGCTTCTGAAATTGCCTTGCAGAATGGCGCGGATCTGAAAAAGATTCTGCTGATGGCGGAGCGAATTGCTAAACGCCATCCCAAAACCGGTTTCATCCTGTTCAGTTATCTGAATATTCTGTACAACTATGGCTTGGATAAGCTCTGCCGGAAACTGAAAGAAATTCAAATGGATGGGATTTTGGCGGTAGATTTACCGTTAGAGGAATTCGCAGAGTTGCTTCGCCCCTGCCAGGACAATGGCCTGCATTTGATCCCGCTGGTTTCGCCGGCGACCCCGCTGCAGCGAGCCCGAAAAATCATGGCTCAGGCCAGTGGTTTTGTTTATAGTGTCAATGTCTGCGGCGTGACCGGTGTCCGGGACTTGCTGCCCGATGAAATTGTAGAGCATCTGGCGGAACTGAAAAAGAATTCACCCGTGCCAATAGCTGCTGGATTCGGCATTACGGATGCTGCCGCCGCACATCGGCTCGGTCAAGTCGCCGACGGAGTCATCGTCGGTTCGGCTTTTATTAAAATCCTATCTGGTGATGGAGACTTTTCGCTACGCATCTCCGATGCCGAACAATTCATTCAGGAACTGGCACAAAAGGTACGGCATCAGGCATGAATCAAGAAGAGCGTAATATTGCCGAAAGTGAAATGTTGGCCGCCCCGGAAACCGTGCGACGCGAACTCCCATTGCCGGAAGCCGTTCGCCAACAGATCCGCTGCTGGCGTCGACAGATCATCGACATTCTGGATGGCAAGGATTTGCGGCTGTTAGTGATTGTCGGACCCTGTTCGATTCACCATCCTGGAGCCGCACTCGAATATGCGAAGCGCCTTGAAAAGCTGAGCCGGCAGGTCTCCTCATCACTGTTTCTCGTGATGCGGGCGTATTTTGAAAAACCTCGTACGACGCTGGGCTGGAAAGGCCTGATCTATGATCCCGATCTGAATGGAGAATACAACATTGAAAAGGGAATCTTGACCGCAAGGGGCTTACTGTTGAAAATTGCTGCGTTCGGATTGCCGGCAGCTTCTGAAGTCCTCGACCCGGTCATGTCCGCGTATTTTACGGATCTGATCAGCTGGGCCGGCATCGGCGCACGGACAACCGAATCTCCTCCACACCGCCAACTGGCCAGCGGCCTGCCAATGCCGGTCGGCTTCAAAAACGGGACGGATGGTTCACTCAAAACCGCTATCGAAGCCCTGACTACGGTCGCTGCAGCGCACAGCTTCATCGGTGTCATGCGAAATGGGCATACCGGAATTTTCCGAACCAAAGGAAATCCTTTCTGTCATCTCGTCCTCAGAGGAGGCAACACTGGACCAAATTTTTCTGCCGGACACCTCGCTGAAGCCCGGCAAAAACTGGCGGAAGCTGGTCTGCGCCAGCGCCTGATTGTCGATTGCAGCCATGGAAACTCAAATAAAAATTTTCTTCAGCAGCAAAGCGTATTCAAAGAAATGATCGAACAATTCCAGGTTGGCAATAGTCCTCTGGTCGGCCTCATGCTGGAAAGTAATTTGAGAGAAGGAAGTCAGCAACTCCGAGAAAAATTTCCTGTCCATCCGGAGATCTCCATCACTGATCCCTGCCTCGGCTGGGAAAAAACAGAAGCCCTAATTTTAGCAGCAGATCGGCTCATAAAAAAGCAGGTAGCCGGAGGTTGAAAGAAAAAGCAAAAATCGGTGTTACATTATAACTAATGACCGGGGTGCCAATGGCTTTTTAAAAGCCGGGCTGAGAGTATACCCGATGGACCTGAACTGAGTAATATCAGCGGAGGGAGTCTTAAATTTATTCGCCATTCGGGCGTTTTTCAGCTCTCCCAAGACTGATGTAATCTAAAGGAGAGAAAATATTTATGTCTTTATCAATCAGTCAGTTAGCACAGGCTCGCCAAGGCATCATCAGCGAAGCTATGCAACAAGTTGCTACCATCGAATCCCGGGATCCGAAATTCATCCGGGCGGGAGTCGCCAAAGGCACTATTGTTATCCCCGCCAATATCCGGCATGAAAACTTGGTGCCTATGGGCATCGGGCGCTTTCTGAAGACAAAAATCAATGCCAATATCGGAACCTCCAGTCTCTCCAGCTGCCTGACCCGTGAACTGCAAAAACTGCAGGCTGCAGTGCAATATGGTGCAGATACAGTAATGGATCTGAGCACTGGCGAAGATCTGGAAAATACCCGGCGCCAGATAATCGCGCATGCCACAGTCCCAATCGGCACTGTCCCAATCTATGAATTGGCCTGTCAAGGAGGAAATGATGCCGAAATTGATTTTTCACGGGAAAATATTCTGTCGGTAATACGTAGTCAAGCAGAGCAGGGCGTTGATTATATGACAATTCATGCTGGAATCCGACCAGACCAGATCCCAGCGGCCGCCAAACGAAAATTGCGCATTGTCAGCAGGGGAGGGGCTCTGATCGCTCGTTATATGTCCCAGAATCATTGTGATAATCCTTTCTATGACTGTTTTGATGATATACTAGAAATATGTGCAAAGTATGATGTTACCTTGTCTCTTGGGGATGGTATGCGGCCTGGCTGCTTGGCCGATGCCAGCGATGAAGCCCAATTTGCGGAGCTGGCCGAATTAGGCCGTCTGGGCAGCCGCTGCCGCGAAGCCGGAGTCCAGGTCATGATTGAAGGCCCCGGACATATTCCGCTGCACGAGATCGAAATGAATATGAAAAAGGAACAGGAACTTTGTGATGACGCGCCGTTCTATATTCTGGGCCCGGTTGTTATGGATTGCGCTCCTGGTTATGATCATATCACGAGTGCAATCGGTGCCGCTCTGGGTGCCTGGCATGGCGCCGCCATGCTGTGCTATGTAACTCCAATGGAACATATTGGATTGCCAGAAGAGGACGACGTCAGGGCAGGGGTGATCGCTTATAAAATCGCCGCTCATGCAGCTGATATCGCCAAGGGAATCCCTCATGCCCGGGAACAGGATGACGCCATCAGCGAGGCACGAGCCAATTTTGACTGGGATAAACAGTTCGAACTGGCTTTGGATCCCGATATGGCCAAAAGTATGCGCCAAAAATCCCTGAAAGCGCAAAACCAGCCGGAAACCCAGCAAGGCGGGCGTTTCTGCACCATGTGTGGCCCAAAACTGTGCTCCATGCGAGTGAGTAAGGATCTCTAAAAGTACCCGTGCCGCAAGCGGCACGGAGCAAAACTGCAAAGCGGTCTGATAAAACACAGCGCGACACAACAAAAAAAAGCGGAACCGGGAAAGCGGGCTAAAAGCCCGCGGGGGCCACGCAGCCTGAAGGCTGAACTACAAACGTGCGTATCCGACGCATTCATATGGAGTGCGGGAGCGCCAGCTCCCGCT